>NZ_FPBY01000044.1 GCF_900116755.1 Clostridium sp. DSM 8431 | reverse complement strand
CCATTCGTGTTTTACAAATGGTTTGTTTGCTATACCCTTTTTTAAAAAATATTATTTTTTAAAATTTACTTGACTATTATTAGCTGGTCTTTTAGTTAAAAAATCACTTTCTTATATCTCTTATTCAATTTTTCTTTGATGAAAAGAGAGAAGTTTTCATGATATCCAAACTCAAACTTATTTTTATCTAGTACAAGTACATTCTTTTTATCAAGATAAAAATAATAATTACTTTTCGTTTCATATACCTTATAAATACTTAAATAATTAATTTCTTCCATATTAAACTTATTTGAAGCCTTAAAGGTATCTTCATAAAATTCATATTCATTAACATAATCTTCAACTTTATACTTCATTTTAACTGTCATATATGGAGGCAAAAATATTAATGCTAGCCACACTGAAGAAAATATTAAGCTAATAATTAATCTCTTACCATCTGAATTTTTAAAGAACATTCCAATACCAGAAGCAGTCCATACTACAGGCATATATAGAAGTATTATAATTAGAAGTTTATTACGAAATAGATTAAAATAATTAAATCTCATTATTTCTTTTTTTGTTATTTCACTGTTATTTTTAAATAGTATCTTCATTAAATCTCCTTTAAATTATCTGCTTGTTCAAGATTTTTTTGAGCTGCATAAATTGATTTACTTCCATTAAAGAAATAAGCAATTGTGCATATTATAAAGAAATATGGCATGTACTGATAACCAAATACTTCTGCTCCTATAAATATTGGCGCTAAAAATGTATTTGTGGCACTTCCAAATACAGCTGCATATCCAAGAGCTGCTACAAATTCTACTGGCATACCTAAAACCAAAGCTAAAACTACACCTAAACTAGCTCCTATAGAAAATAGAGGTGTAACTTCTCCTCCTTGAAATCCTGCTGATAATGTAATTATAGTTAATATAAACTTTAGTATCCAGTCATAATTATAAATTTGCTCTCCATTAAAGCTTTTACTAATAAGATTAGTCCCAAGTCCTGAATATCTTCCCATGTGTAATAAAAGCAATACTATACTTAAAAATATCCCTATAATAAATATTCTTTTTATAGGATTTTCAATTTTGTAACTTAAATATTTCTTTCCTTTACTTAAGAAATGTGCAAAGGCTCCTCCTACAATTCCAAATATAATTCCTATTAAAATCATTTTAAAAATAAAATCTGGAGTTACTTCTATTGATGAATTAAGATTAAAAGAAAATTTTTCAAGTCCTAAAAAATGTGAAGTGAAACTTGCTGTAAATGAGGCTACTACTGATGGTATTAAAGCTTTATATTCAATAATTCCAACTGTTAAAACTTCAAGTGCAAAAAAGACTGCTGCTATAGGTGTTTGGAAAAGTCCTGCAAAACCTGCTGCCATACCTGTTATAAGCATTATTTTTTTAGCATTTTTTATTTTTTGTCTGCTTCCTGCTATATCTGCAACTGTAGCTCCTATTTGAACAGCAACTCCTTCTCGACCTGCACTTCCTCCAAAGAGATGTGTTATCCATGTAGTAAGCATAACTAAAGGTACAAGTCTCTTAGGTATGCCCTCCTCTTCTCCGTGAGCACTTTCAAATATTAATGACATTCCTTTAATACTATTTTTTCCAATCTTAGAATAAGTATAAATTATAAAAATCCCAGCTATTGATAAGAAGGGAATCAACATTAAAGGATTTGCATCTCTAAACTCTGTAATTTCAATTAATACTTTTCCAAATACAGTATCAATTATTCCTATAATTATTCCAGCTATTATTGAGATAAAACTTAATATAAAAACATCTTTGTACTCAGAATATGGTTTATTAATCATATTTTCTCCTTTCTAACACAAAAAAGCTGATGACTCTGTAATAAAAATTATTACAGAAGTCATCAGCATAATATGCGGTTTAGATATATTATCAAGGGAGAACTTCATTCCCTATATCTAAAAATATATTATTTCTTTATATATGTCAATTATTTTTTAAATACTTCCTTATCAAGTTTACCTAAAGACTTACCTACAACTACTGCTGTAGTATTTCCACCATTAACGTTAAGCATTGTTCTACCCATATCTAAGATAGGATCTATTGCAAGAATTCCACCTGCTAATGGGAAGTATGGTCCAAGACCAATTCCTGATAAAACAACTGAAACTGACATAGTAGCTGTTCCAGGTAGTCCTGCTATACCAAGTGAGCTTATAGTTATTACAATGATAAGCATTATGTAGAATCCTGCATTCATTTCCATTCCAGCCATATTTGCAACTGTTACTGCCATTAATGCTGGATATATACCTGCACAACCGTTCATACCCATGTTAGCAGATAAACTTGCAGCAAAGCTTGCTACACCTTCATCTACACCTTGATTCTTTGTTAAAGTTTCAATACTTACAGGAAGTGTTCCTAAGCTTGAACGTGATGTAAATGCAAGAACTAATGCTTGCGAAACATTTTTAAGATATTGAATTGGACTTAATCCATTTACAGCTATTATAATTAAGTGAACAATGAACATAATAGCAACTGAAATATATAAAGCAACAATAAACTTAACCACAGAAACCATTGAAGCAAGACCTCTTGAAGTTATTGTATTAGCAAGCATAGCAATTACTGCATATGGCATAAACTTAATAACTGTCATAGCAACACTTACTATTATCTTGTATAGAGCTTCAGTTAAATCTACAAATGGCTTTATTACATCTGCATATTTCTTTCTCATTCTTCTTGTTGCTAATCCTAAAAATGTTGCAAATATAATTACAGCAACAACATTACTTTCTGACATTGCTTTAATTGGATTAGCTGGTAGTAAACCTCTTAAAGTATCAACAATAGGAACAACTTCCTTTAAAGATACATCTATCTCACCTATGTCAACACCAACACCAAGGTTCATTAATCTTCCAATAGCAACTCCAATTATTGCTGCTATTGCAGTAGTTCCCATTAACATACCTATTGTTCTAAAAGTAAGTTTACCTAAGTTATCATTCTCACCCATATTTATTATTACTTTTAAAATCGAAATAAACACCATTGGAACTACAAGCATCTTTAATAAGTCCATAAATCCTGAACCTACAAATGAATACCACTTACTTACTTCTTTAAGCCATGTAACATCAGATGGATCATCTGGGAAGCCAGCTACAGCTTGAATTATAACTCCAAGCACAAGACCTATTAACATACCATAAATTGTTCTAGTAGTAAATGGTACCTTTCTTTTTTCAAATTGTCTTATTATAAAGAATGTACCTATTATTACTGCTATAAAAAGAACTGTTTTAATATTTGTTATCATCAAAAAATCTGATAAAAATGAACCACTTTCCATAAAACTTCCTCCTCTTATAATCTTTAGCTTCAAATAACCTTTAACACTTATATGCATACTGTGTTATACTATTGCTATATTATAATATATAATATAGATAGTTGTCTATATATAATTTAAATTTTATAATTTTTAAATAAACTATATATTATATCTTATATATTATTGACATTTAGGAGGACAATTATGAAAATAGTAATTATAGGCGGAGTTGCTGCTGGTATGAGCGCTGCTGCAAAATTAAAAAGATTAAAACCAGAATATGATGTAGTTGTTTATGAAAAAACTGATGTAGTATCTTTTGGTGCTTGTGGACTTCCTTATTTCGTTGGTGGATTTTTTGATGATTCTAAAGAAATGATTGCAAGAACTGCTGAAGAATTTATAAAAACAGGAGTTGATTTAAAAGTATTCCACAAAGTTATTAACATTGACACTGATTCAAAGACATTAACTGTGGAAAACTTAAAGGATTCAGAAACTTTTGAGGATAAATACGATAAATTAATGATTGCTACAGGTGCAGATAGTATTATCCCTCCAGTTAAAAATATAAATCTTGAAAATGTAACTACTTTAAAAACATTAGATAATGGGTTCCATTTAAAAGATCTTTTAAATAAAGAAGAAAATAAAAATGTAGTTATAATTGGTGCTGGATTTATTGGTGTTGAAGCTATTGAAGCTTGCAAAAAGCAAAATAAAAACGTTACTATATTCCAACTTGAAGACAGAATATTAAATGCTGTTTTTGACAAAGAAATCACTGATGTTTTAGAAGAAGAAATTAAATCTCATAATGTTGATTTAAGAGTAAATGAAGCAGTTTCAGAGCTTGTTGGTGATAAAAAGGTTGAGGCTGTTATAACAAGCAAGGGAGAAAAAATTCCTGCTGATGTAGTTATTATTGCAACAGGTGTAAAACCAAATACTGAGTTTTTAAAAGATAGTGGTATTAATATGCTTCCAAACGGTGCACTAATTGTAGATGAATTTGGTAAGACTTCTATAGAAGATATTTATGCTGCTGGTGACTGTGCTACTGTAAGAAACATTGTCTCAGGAAAGGACACTTATGTACCTTTAGCTACAGGAGCTAATAAGCTTGGAAGAATAGTTGGAGAAAACTTAGCTGGATTGGATACAAAATATCCAGGTTCATTATCTTCAAGCTGTATAAAAGTTATGAACATGGAAGCCGCTTCAACTGGACTTACTGAAATGCAAGCTCAAAAATTAGGCTTAAATTATAAGGCAAAATTTATAACAGATTTTAACCAAACAACTTACTACCCTGGAAGAGATAAAATTTATGTTAAGTTAGTTTATGATGCTGAAACTAAGGTGATCTTAGGTGGGCAGGTAGCTGGTTTTAAAGATGCTGTTCAAAGATGTAATGTAATAGCAGCTGCTATTATGGGTAAAATGACAACTACAGAACTTGGTATGCTTGATTTATGTTATGCACCACCATTCTCTAGAACTTGGGATGTTCTAAATGTGGCTGGTAATGTGTCAAAATAGTAGTAGATAGTATTTATTAATTTCTTATAGTAAAAATGGATTGAATCTAATGTTCACTCCACTTTTACTATATTTTTTATATTTAATAATTTTATATAAATTTATTTTCTAATTATGATTTTAATATTGGTATTTACTATATGTTACTAAGAAGACTTAGCTCATAACTAGAGAATAAATTCCATAAAGAGCAACAAGTACAATTACAACTGCAAATATAGCTTCGCCTTTACTAAATATTTTTTTATCATTCTGTTTTCTAGCTATCATATAAAGTGGAATTCCAAGTGCATAGAAAATAAATGAAATAAGTGTATATTTAATCTGTGCTGAATATGCCATAAAGAGAATATATATAAATGCAAGAATACCAATTATTAATGCTTTGTTTCTGCTATGCTTTTTATTTCCATCAAAGTCATGGCTATCCTTATTTTTACTAATTTTAATCAGATACATTGCAGAAAATAAATATGGCGGAATAGTCATAACAGCAACAATAGTTAAAAGCATTTGATATGCATTGTTATCAAAATGAGAAATTAAAATAATTATTTGAATTACAATAGTTGCTACAATAATTGAAACTACAGGAACTCCTTCTTTAGAAACTTTTGCAAAAGACTTAGGAAATGATCCATCATCTGCGGCCGCATGTTGAGGAAGTTCAGCTAACATTTCAATCCATGAAATCCAGCTTGAGAAAACAGCAAATAATAGTGCAATAGTTATTACGTCACGTCCAATAGTACTATGCCATAAATTCATAAGAATATATGCAGTAGATGGCGAAGTCATATTAGCTAATTCACCATATGAATATACGCCAAGTGAAAATATTCCTACACTAGCATACATGACTAAACAAATAACAAAACCTAGAACTGTTGCTTTAGGTACTAGCTTTACATCTTTTGCCTTATCAGACATAACAACAGCACCTTCCACACCTCCAAATAGCCATAATGTAATAACTATAGTATTCATAACTTGATGCATAAGACCACCCATAGGCTTATCATCTAAAGCTGGAATAGATATATAAGCAGCTGAATTATCAGTGAAAGTATGTATATTGAAGTGCATTAAAACAGTCGCTAAGAATACAAATACAACTGAAAGCATAAAAGCTGTAGCAACTTTTTGAATTACGCTTGAAACTTTTACTCCTTGAAGAACTAAAGCGGTGATTAACCATGTGATAATAGAAGCGCCAATAACTGAAGGCCAGTTATTCCCTCCAGTAAAAACTCCTGGGAAAAAGTAATTTAATGTACTCATAACTAAAACTGCATATGCAGCATTTGTGGCACATTGGCAAACAAAGTAAGCCCAGGAAGTAAAGAAACCACTAAATGGTCCAAAACCAACCTCGGCATATTTATATAACCCAGCAGTCAAATCTGATTTAACATCACTAAGGATAACAAACATTTGTACAATAAACCAGATACCAATACCAGTAATAACCCAAGCAATAAGCTGTCCAGTAACTCCAGCACCAGCAGACATATTTTTAGGTAAATCAAAGACACCTGTACCAACCATAGCACTAATACAAAGTGCGACAAGTCCTATTAACCCTAGTTTTCCTGCTTTTGATTTTTCATTTTCCATAATAAACTTATCCTTTCTATATAGTCTATAAATAATTTAGGGATATAACCCCTGCGCGTCATTTTACACCCTGATTTTGAATAAGTCTATTAAAGCTAATTTAATTTTTGATTTTATATAAGATGTATTTTTATTAATTTTACTTTTAGTCTTTATTTATATATATATATATCAGATTTATTTAAATATAAAAATTATTTATTTTATTAAAATTACAAAATCTTTAAAGAAATGTTTTAAAATAAATATCTTTTTTAAAAAAAGACGGCTAAAAGCCGTCTTTTCACATAATCTTCTACTCTAAATCTAAATTTTTATATCTAAAGTAAGCTATATACATAAATATTGCCGAATATATTATTCTCTTCATCAAAATTATCCACATATTTAAGTCATTGCTTAACGCTATTTCTACTGAATTGTAATTATTAAATGGTAGTATATACTCAAGTATATTTCCTTTTACAAACATAGATGCAATAAAACAGAATAGCATAATAACTATGGTAACTATAGTGCTAATTTCTACCTTCTTTAATATTGACAATATGCTAACTGCTAATGCTGCAATGGATATATTACCTACTGCCTGCAATAAAAATATCTTCATTAAAAAAATAACACCCTGATCTTCTGGTATAACACTATTGGTTGCAATTTCAAAAGTATCTCCTGATTCAAAAAACATTCCTACTATAATAGAAATAATAAATACTTCAGCTGTAATGACTAATGAATATAATATTACTGATACTATTTTTGAAGCTAGTATTTTTCCTTCAAGAGTTTTCTTAGTTTTTATTATCTTCATAGTATCAAACTTATACTCTATCCCTAATATATAAGTGCTTATAGCCAAAAATATACTAAAAATAAGTATACTACTAAAAATATATACTGTATTTATGGGAATAGCATATCTAGTTATTCCATTCATATTTAAAGCAACAAATAAATTAACTAAAATAGTAAGTACAAAAACAATTATTATGGAACAATATATAGGCTTACACTTAAATATTTTTTTTAGTTCATACCTCATAATATTATTCATCATTTACGCCTCCCTATTTTCCTTATTTATGAGACTTTCGCTTATTATATATAAAATAAAACTATAAGCTCCATAGACTAACAAAGCTAAAATTATATTCTCAATAAAGCCACCCATACTATTTACTGTAAACAAATCATTTTGATAAAAATCCATATATGTTGTTACAAGGAACTTACTTAATACTTTAGGAAAAAGATTTTTAATTATGTTTAATACTAAAGTAGATACAACTGAAATTACTATTGCTAATACCTGATTTTTTATTATAACTGAAGCTAATATCCCTATAGCTATGATAAATAAATTACTCATCCACATTTCTATCATTAATAAAAATACTTTTATAAAAGATTGTCCAATTCCTAAATCACTTGCCAATCCACTCATCCCATATTTAACTGCTCCTATTACAAATAACACAATAAATTCTAGAAGGTATATTATTAGCACATATAACATTATGGCTAAAATTCTTGATATATATATTTTTCTTATTGGTGTATGTCTAATGCTTACATATATCCCTATTCTATTTTCAAACTCATTAGCAAATAGTAATGCTGTACAATATACTGTTATAAACATCATAATTCCAAACATGTTTATATTATTTAATACCCCAACCATATATTCAAAATTACTTGCTATTTGACTCTGAGTAGACATAAGTATTAAGGAGTAAACTATTATTACTAAAACAGCAGCAGGAATTAATATTTTTCCTATTCTAGATTTCTGAATTTTATTGAATTCAATTTTTACTAAATTCATTATTATCCTCCTGAACCACATCAAAAAATAATTCTTCTAGTGTATTTTTTGATAAATACATTTCTCTTATTTTTAAGCCCTTTCCAGAGAAGTATTCAAATAGATCTTCAGGCTTACTACTTCCAATCTTAAAGCGTATTTCTTCATTTCCAATATTAGTTATATCTAGATTTTTATTTTGTGCTTCCTTTTTAACTGCTTCAATATTACCGCTATTTATTATATATTCATTATTTTTCTCACTAAGTAACTCAGAAGCTTCTCCTTGAAATACTACTTCACCTCTTTTTAGAATAATAACTTTATTACACATCTTTTGGATTTCATTTAATATATGGCTTGCTACCATTATAGTAATTTTTCTTTCCGTGCTAAGTCTAATTATTAACTCTCTTATTTCCTTTATTCCTTCAGGATCTAATCCGTTAGTTGGCTCATCTAATATCAATATTTCTGGATCATTTAATAAACTTTGAGCAATTCCTAATCTTTGTTTCATTCCTAAAGAATAGCTAGATACTAAATCTTTTTCTCTTCCCTTTAATCCTACAAGCTTAAATATAGATTTAATTTTATTGTCATCATATACACCTGAATATGCTGCAAATATTTTTAAATTTTCCTCTGCACTTAGGTAATTATAAAATGCAGGTCCTTCTACTAATGCACCTATTGATCTTAAAACGTCAGCTTTATTCCTACTTATATTTTTTCCATTTATAACAATTTTTCCGCTTGTTGGTTTTATAAGACCTAACATCATCCGTATTGTTGTAGTTTTTCCTGCTCCATTTGGACCTAAAAATCCAAAAATATCTCCCTTTTCAATCTGAAAACTCACATCTTTTACTGCTACTTTTCCTGTTTTATATGTTTTGTTTAATCCTTCAATATCAATAATAACATCTTCCATAAACTCCCACTCTCCCTTTTTTATATATCAAAAATCCATAAACCTTCTAATCAAAATCACTTATCTTTTAATTTCCATTCACAGATTATACTTAATTCATCACTAACATATTCCGCTCTTATATCTCCTTTTAATCTTGTTACAAGGCTTTTTACAATAGCTAATCCTAATCCCGTGCCAGTGTTACTTGTCTCTTTATCTATCATATAAAATCTATCAAATATTAGATTAATATCCTTTAAAGTAACATTAGGACATTTATTAGAAACTATTAATTTTACAATATCATTTTCCTTAAAAACTTTAACTTTAATATAGTCTTCTCCATATTTAAGTGAATTAGATATTAGATTCTGGATTATTCTTTTAAAACTGCTCTTCTCTCCTTCAAGTATTAGTACTTCTCCGTCTATTAATACATTCATATCTATATTTTTCATTTTTACTTGTTCATAGAATGACAATATTTCTTCCTGAACTATAGGCACTATATTTATCGGTTCTAGCTCTATCTCTTTGTCTATTGCAAAGATTAATTCAAATAAATCATTAACCATATCCTTCATAAACTCAGCTTTTCTCTCAATAGCCTGTATCCCTTCAATAGGTTCAATTTCTTTTTGTTTAATTAACTTTATATTTCCCATAATTATTGTTAATGGTGTTCTTAAATCATGTGATATATTGGATATTAGGTCTCTAATTTTATTTTCAAATACTTTATTGTTATGTTTAGCAATTTTATATACTTCAAAATATTCATTTATTTCTGATGCCAATATTTCTATATCCTTATCAAAAATACTTATACTTACCATCTTTTCTTTTTCATCATCTTTAAAACTTTTAATCTGACTAGAAATACCTCTTATTTCTCTCTTAAGCTTCAATATATATGTTAGTAATAAGAAACATATTGTGCTTAAAACTACAATAATGACTACAATAGTACTGCTTCTTAAAGTGATCATTTTATATTTCTTCTTTCAACCTTATAACTTGCTATAAAATACGTTATTATTATTGTTGTAATTGCAGATATAATAGCTATTATCATTATTTGCCACTGAAGTGAAGAAATTGCTAATTGACCTATATTAAATGGTAAAATATCCGATATAAACTTAACTGTAAAATCTAATATTTCATTTATTATATATAATCCTACAGAGCTAACTATTGTAATCACTATGTTCTTACTTAAAATAGCTATCATTCCTGTTATACTAGCAGTTGCTATACCACAAAATATTGAGATAATAAGTATTCTTATAATTGAAAACTTTTCATATTCTCCAAATCCATTTAAAATAGAAATAATTATAGTTGGTAATAGCGTATAAATAGCCATAATGGCAATAACAGCAATAAAATAAGCAATTAATTTACTCACAATTACACTTCTTCTACTATACCCATAGGTAAAGGTTCTATTTATAGTATTTTTCTCAAAGTCTTTTGCAATAAATTCAGCTGCAAGTATAGAAAAAATTAAATTTTGAAACATGAATTGTCCTGATAAAGCCTTAAATTCTTGAATACCAGTCATATTTAAATTAGGGTCGCCTCCAAGATTACCTTGATATTTATAAATTAGCGTCATTAGTACTGCTACTATTACAGCTATAATAAGTGATAATTTTGTTCCCCTATCTCTTAAAAGTTTATATAGCTCACCTCTAATTAAATTAATAATCATTAGCTCACCTCCCCAATTAGATTACTTAAGTAATCTTCTATAGATTCATTTACATGCATACATTCTTTTATTCCTATATTATTCTTTGATAAAACATATATTATTTTTTCTGTATCTAAATCATCATAAATTCTTATACTTTCCTGAGATGTTATTTTGTAGTTCTTAATATTTAAATCTCTCTCTAAAATTATTGCTGCTCTTTCTACATCTCTAACCTTTATATGAATATATTTTTTACATATATCATTTAATTCTTGAGAATCAACTTCATTAATTATTGTTCCTTTGTCCATAAATATATATTTATTAGCAACAAAGCTTAATTCTGATAAAATATGGCTAGAAATAAGTATTGTCGTCCCTTTTTTCTTATTTATATCAATTATTAAATCTCTAATTTGTTTTATAGATATTACATCTAGCCCATTAATAGGTTCGTCTAGGATTAAAAATTCTGGACTATTCATTAATGCTAAAGCAATGGCTAATTTTTGTTTCATTCCTAGTGAAAAGTCTTTTACTTTTTTTCTTCCTACATTATTTAATCCAACTAGCCTTAAGTTTTCATCAATACATTTTTCACCTGGGATTCCTCTCTGTATTCTTGCAAGATTCATATTCTCTCTAGCCGTCATATTTTCATACAAATTAGGAGAGTCTATTAATGAACTAATACGTTGTCTTTCTTTTTGAAAATTTTCATTATTTCCAAATAACTCTATACTTCCAGTATCATTGACCAATAGCCCACAAATCACTCTTATAATAGATGTTTTTCCTACTCCATTTTTGCCTACAAGTCCATATATATATCCTTTTTCTATTTCCATTGATACATTACTTAAGATTTGTTCAGAATTGCAAACTTTAGAGACATTCTTACATCTAAATACATACTGTTTCATACCCTCACCCCCTATCCATACTCTTATATTAAGATATAATCCTATAATTTCAATTAAATAAATATTAACTAAATATTAAATCTTCTTAAGCCTATATCCTATTCCCCATATAGTTTCTATATATTCTTCATTAGTATTTTCTGATAATTTATTTCTAAGCCTACTTAAATGAACTAATATTAAATTATCATTTCCCCAATATGCTTCTTTCCATAAACTTTCATATAGATTTGCTTTACTAAAAATTTTATTAGAATTCATCATAAATAACTCTAACATTTCAAATTCTTTTAATCTTAATTTTATTTCTTTGCCACTAATAGTTACCTCTTTAGTTTCTCTATTTAAAGCTATGTCTCCATGTTTTAATATGGAGCTATGTTTTTGTGGTACTGAAAATTCCAAATATCTTCGTATATTAGAATTCACTCTAGCAATAACTTCATCAATATCAAAAGGTTTTTCTATAAAATCATCCGCACCTTTATTTAGCATATCTAATTTAGTTTTTTTATCTACTTTTGCACTAATTACTATTATTGGTGAATTAGTTATTTCTCTTATTTTTGATATCAACTCCTCTCCGCTCATTCCTGGAATTATTAAATCTAATAAAATAACATCTAATTCTATATCTTTAACATAATGTAACGCTTCAGTACCCGAAAAAGCTGAAGTTACATTATGCCCCTCTTTAATTAAAACTTTACTTAATATTTTGTTTATTTCATCATTATCTTCAACAACTAATATTTTTGCTTCTTTTTTCATTTAAAAAATCCTCTTTTATAAAAATAATATTATATATTATATTATAATTAATTTTCGTAACTTAAATTATATAATTTTCTAAAATATTCATTTTTTTCTATCAGCTCATCAAATGTTCCTATTCCTTTGATTTGTCCATTTTTTATAGCAATAATTTGATCATACTTGCATAAAAGTTCTTTTATTAACTTATGTGTTATAACAAAGCAAGTTATATCTTCTAAATTCAATATAGTACTCTCTATGCTGTAAGCTGTATTATTATCTAATGATGAGGTTGCTTCATCTAAAGCTAATACAGAATTATCTCTTATCAGTGCTCTAGCTATTGATATTCTTTGTTTTTCTCCTCCAGATAAATTATCACCATTTTCTCCCACAGAAGTATTTACTCCATTCTCCAATTTTTCAATAAGTTTCTCTAATCCTGCACTTCGTATTACTTCATTAAGCTTTTCATCTGAATAATCTTTATAGAGAACTATATTATCTTTTATTGTTCCATTAAATAAAAAAACATTTTGTTGAATTATACTTGTGATATTAAACCACTTATCAGGCTCAATCTTATTAAAATCAATATTATCTAAGAGAATTTCACCTTCATAATCATCATAATATCTTAACAATAACTTAAGTAATGTTGACTTACCGCCTCCACTTTCACCTACAATAACATACTTTTTGCCTTTTTCTATATTCAAACTTATGTTATCTAAAGCAAGTACATTATCATATTTAAATGATAAATTCTTTATGCTTAAATTCTTGTTAAATTTAAATTCAGATATATATTTATTTTCTTCTTTTATATCTTCATCTTTTACCATATTTTCATACACTGGTTTTACTGCCTGTATCTTAGCAACACATTGAACCGTATTTATTAATGGATTTACTATATAGTTCATTAATTGAACAATAGCTATTAATTCCCCTATAGTCATTTGATTATTTATACAAAAGTATGCTCCTAAAACTAATGTAACTATGAACATGAAATTTCCTGAACATTCACTTATGGAAGATACAACTCCCAAAAAGGCCTTTCCTTTAAACTTACTTTGTTCAACCTTAATATTGTAGTCATCAAAATCTTTTTCTACCTGCTTATTTATATTAAAGCTCTTTATAACATCAAACCCACTAAATATATCTTTAATTTTCCCTGTAAATTGTCCTAACATAGCAGAATAATTTTCTTTATAAAATGACAGCTTACTTAAAAAAATTCTGCTAATTATTATTGGTATCCATCCAACAACAAAAATAGCTAAAGTTATATAAATATTCATTGATAGTAATGCATAAATAGCAAATACA
This sequence comes from Clostridium sp. DSM 8431, assembly GCF_900116755.1. Classification (GTDB taxonomy): domain Bacteria; phylum Bacillota; class Clostridia; order Clostridiales; family Clostridiaceae; genus Clostridium. Next base: position 8,509 of record NZ_FPBY01000044.1, on the reverse strand, counting down.
AATAAGAATAGAAAATTAGCCAAACTAAGTACACTAGAAAAATATTCAGATTCTAGAATCTGAATATCACCTGTTAAATTAGATATATATTTAGATGTATCTTCTTTTTTAAAATCTATTATGTTCTTTTTCAAAACCTTATTAAATACATCTTTCTTTAAATCTACAATACTTGCCTTTGTAAATTTAGCATTATAATATTCTTTTCCAATATTCGCCGCTAAATATAAAATCAAATATCCAATCCCTAAAACTACTGAATTTATAAACATATCTGTATTTTTATAAGTAGCTGTATCGATTATATATTCACATAGATATGCCATAAATATACCTATAAGTGAAGATATCACAATAAAAAATATACTAATGAAAAATAAAAGTTTATTCTTTAAAACATATTTTCTCATATTCTCTCCCCCATCCTTTGTTACTAGATAAATTTCTCTATTTTATCTAGATATGCTTTGGATTTATTAATCTCAAATTTATTACCAATAACTACTCTAAAGTATTTGTTTATCTGATTTAAAAATTTCTCCTTAACACGTTTTATATCTGCTTCTGAAATTTTATCAATATTATTAAGATAATTTTGCTCTTCATTTATATAATCCATTACAAATTTATCGCTATACCTATAGTCAACTTCCTTAAAGCTTTCTTTATAATCTATAAGTTGCTGCTTATAATAATTTATTTCTTCCATATTAATTTCTTTTTCTATGAAAGTTTTTAAATTATCCATTAAACTTATAATTTCTTCTATATTTGAAAATCTCATAATATAAACTACTACTGTTTTTTCTGAATAATAAGTTTTTATATCCACAAAATATACTCCCTTCTCTCTTGCACCTGGAAATAAATAATTACTATTTATATATTTTGCTAACAAACTCATTACATTAAATTCATATTCATCTTCATAATCATATTTAAATCCATATCCCATATAAAGCATATTAGTGTCATAGGTAACCCCTAAACTCTTAATATCTTTAATACACTCATCACTTCCATCATTAAAATTATTAGCAATATTACTTATTTCTGCTCTTATTTGTTTAGTCACAAATTTTTCTATAGAACTTTTAACTTCTTTTATAGAATGATAAGATATTATGCTTCCTGATTTTAATTTTAATTGTTCTTCTACTATATCCTTAAAATCTATAATTTCTGTACCTTGCAAGATATTTTCTACGAATTTATATGTATATATACTGTTAAGTTGAAAATCTAATTTACCTAATTCACTAAACTTTCCATTAGTTAATATCTTTATCAGTCTATATAATGACCTTTCATCCATTTCCTTAGTATCTTTAAATATACTGCTTAAAGCTTTCTTTAATAATTCTTCATCATTTGCTATATTACGTATTTCTTCTAAATATTTTTCTAATAATTCTAATGTATTTTTTTCTCTATATTCTGCAGTAGCTAAAATTATTAATAACTTTGACTTTATTTCATTTTCTTTTCCATTAAAATTTATAATTTTTAATGCTACATTATCCTTAAGAGAAGGATTATTATTATAGAATCCTCCATAAATTGAATTTACTATATCTACATATACGTTTAGTACTTGCTTTTCTTTTATACTTAAATGAGAAATATCTAAATATAAACTTACATATTCTCTATCTAAATCTTCATATACCTGATTAAATACTTTTACATTTTTATATTCATAAGTTTTTACATCAATAAAGTTATATATCCCTCTTTTAAAGTTATTTTCTTTTTTTGCTGCTGAGGCATTTTCTTTTTTGCTTGGCTTATTAATATGTTCTTTACTACTATCTTTTAGTAGTCTCATTAAATAAGGCTGAGCCTCATCATTTCTTTCATCATACTGCCTTGGAAATACCTTTATCCTTGAATATTCCCCACTTACTATTTGACTTTCTATAATCTCAATAAAATCTTTTGCACTAAATTCTTTTTGTGGTAACTCTAAATAATCTTCTAAAGAGATATCATAAGATTCTCTGTTTAAAATCATATCTCCAAGTTTTATTTCAAAAGGTTTTGATAGTTCAAATAAATTAAACATTTTCCTTCTAAGGCCATTAACTATATCTTCATTAATAATGCCTTTACAAATATTTTTAGATATATACTTTTTCAACTTATCAAAGCATGCATCTGCATTATATATAGATTCATTATTTGCAATAAAAAAGAATGTAATTACTCCATAACGATATGTATCATTTATTAATATTGCAAAACTCATATCTTCTATATTTCCAAATATCTTATCTATATCCGTATATATTACTTCCTTAAGATACTGAAGATACATATACTTTTCAGCAGTAAATTTTCCTATATTATATGAAAATGAAACGATATTTTTATCCATTGACTCTGATAAATAACTATATTCACCATGACTACATTTAAAATTTTCATTAGCCTTTACATCATAGTCATTATAATTATTCATACAAAATTCACCTATTAATTCTGTTACTTTGCTAATTTCTATATTTCCATACAAATAAATAAGAGGAGTATTATAATTATCCTTATAAAATGAAATAACATCTCCATAAACCGACTTAGCTATTTCACTTGAATCTCCTCCACATTGATAACCATAATTACTCCCCTTAAATAATTGAACATTTATTAATCTTTTTATTAATTCCATAGGATTACTTTTTATACTCTTCATTTCATTATAAACAACTCCATTGATAGTTAACTTTTCTCCTGTGGAATCATAGTAATAATCTATTCCTTCTCTAAGATATATTTCTTCCTTTTTTAGAAACTTTGGAGAATATAACTCTTTTAAAGTTATATTTATACTTGATAATAAATCCTCTTCTGATTCACTATAAATTGTAAATACAATTTTATCCATATTGGTTTCTGCTGATAATATGCTACGAAATTTTGAAAGATCAATTTCTGAAGCTATTGAGTGTTCCATAATATGAGCAACCCCTTTGTTATCTGTTAATTTTATAGGAATGCTTATTTTAAAAACGAACTTCCCATTTTCACTATTTGCATGGATAATTTTAATACCTCTCATATCATATATATTTGCTTCTATTCCTAGTACATTACTAAAATAATTTTTACATAATTTATATTGATTCAAGGCAATCCCCCCCAAATTAACTTCTCTGTGATGATATTATATTCATTATTTCTTCAAATTTTTTATCTATAACTGGATTTAATATATCTATATTTTTTTTGTTATTAAATAAGTCATAACAAACTTCACATACATTTACATAGCTTTCTTTTAGTTCTATATTTAGATTATTATTTTTAATTTCTTCTATTAACCAAGAAAATCCTAAATTCTTTACTAAAAACATAAGTTTATTTTGACTATAACTTTCTACTGCATCCTTTATAGAATCTTTACTTAAATCTGCTGATTTCATTGTTTCTGTAAAACCACCTTCTGAACAACAGCTATATACTTTTTTATTAGGTAATACAGTCATAACATCAGAATAATTACACTTAATATATCTTATGTCACTTGTAAAGAACTCTTCTCTATTAATATTTCTAGCCGATCCAAATGGAAGACATAATCTTTCTATAATTTCCACATCGCATATACAATCGCCCAATTCTTTGGTGATATCCCAAACTCTCTTACTATGTTTTAGAACAACACATTCAAGAACAACATGAAATTTTAATCTTTTGGCTGCAGTTATTATATTTCTTATATTTTCTATAGGAATGTATTTCATATGATATTCGTCAACACTTATTGTAAGCTGCTTCAATCCAGCTTGTATCAAATTAAGCATTTTCATTCCTGCTTCATCTAAGGTTTTAGCCCAGTAACCATTACTATTACAAGTTACATTCAAACCTTTTTTATATGCATGATTTATAACTTCTAATATTTCATCATAATATAATAAGGCCTCTCCCCCTGTAATAGCTAATCTATTTACTCCTGAGAATTCAACTGCTTCATCAATATATTTTTTAGCATCTTCAACACTAATCTTATTTGATTTATGAGGTGAACACTCAAAAGAACATATAGAGCAATTAGCATTACACTTATCTGTATATACTAGGCATAAAGTTGAATATTTGTTCATAACCATCTTACCTCTCTCTAACTATTCTCAATTTGTAAATTTGAATACATTTTTAATGCCGATTTTAATAAGTATCTTATATTTTCACAATATGGTTCATAAGTATCTGTTGTGCTGCCGTTGTATGTTAAATTAATATGGGCACAACCACCATTACAAATCTTTTTAGCTATACATTTTGAACAGTTTGTTAAATTCTTTTTCTTTTCTAAATTCAGATATCTTGGTACATCTACCCCATTATCTACATCTCCAAAAATATATTCATCATGTACACTTAATCTATGACATTTAAAGATTTGTCCTTCACTTCCAAACATAAGTACATTATCTGCATAGAAAGAACAATTGCCTCCTATACTTCTATTGTGTAAGCATGTTATCATATTTGTTAAATTATCTAACACTCTGTTTCCTCTTCCATGAATAGCTTCATAAGTAACATTTGCTGCCTTATCTATCTCTGCAAATAATTTTTTTAACTTTTCTTCTGTAACAGATAATTCTTCACTTTCAACAGAAGCTAATTCATAATGTACAGAAGTAAATCCCAAATCAGTCAATTCTTCTATTATTTCATTAAGCTTGTCCACATTATTCCCTGTAAGAGTTACTCTGGCAGTTACACTTCCTGCTGCTTCTAAGAAACCAGGTAAGTTTTCTTTTATCTTATAATAACTACTTTCCCCATTTATTTGAGGTCTATTAATCTTAGTTATTTCTTTTCCTCCATCCATACTAATTGTTATAGCAAAATCATTTTCTTTTATTATCTTTTTGTAATCTTCGTCTAAAATAGTTCCATTAGTTGTTACCATATAATGAACGTTTATATCTCTGTCTTTTAACAAATCATTTATATAGTTTATGCAATATATAAATATTTTTTTATTTATAAATGGTTCTCCTCCGAAAAAACATACATAAGAATCTTTAGTGTCCTCATCTAAGTTAGAATACCAATAATCTATACATTTCTTTGCTGTTTCTTGTGTCATTACACTTCTAACTCTTCCGTAATTTCCACCACTTCCATAACAATATATACATCTTAAATTGCAATCATTAGATATATTTAGCCATAAATGTTGCATTCTTTTTTTCTTTTTCCATTCATTAATATCAACATCATAATTTATACCAATTGTTGAGCTTTCTGTATTTAAATAATCTTTAATAGCTCCAAATGCTTCTTTTAAATCTTCAGCGGAATGTTTATGTTGTAATTTTTCAAATATCTCTTCCTTTTGTTTTCCTTCATTCAATAAATCAAAAACATCATTTATCACTTTATTTGATATATTAAAAAGCAATCTATCTCCATCAAAGAAATATTGCCTTCCCTTATTCTCCATAGTATATATATTCATATCTATTCTCCTATAAAAAATTATTCATATATGATGGATTATTTTCCACTATATATGTGTATAAATAAATTTTACATTTACTTATTTCTCTTTGTATTCTGCATGTTATACCCCTTTGCTCTTCTGAAAGTGCATTTACTTCAGATAAACATAATCCTCCACACATATATTTATTCCAACAGCTATTACATAATTTTCTTCCTTCTTTTACTTGATTGCTTAATGTAACTATTTTATCTACATTAAATCCTTCTTCAACTGTTCCAATTTCGTAATCATCCCACATTAACATATCACAAGGATATAATTTAAAATCAGGAGATACAGCAATAATATTTTCCATAGTAGAACATTTACAGTACTTAGATTGTCTCTTCTCTAACCCTGCTAGTCCATTAGTAAGTGGATAGCAATTTATTATTTCATTTTTATCTACTATTTTTGTTAAATAATGAGTTATTTTTTTTTATTCCTCAATTAAAATATCAGCATCTTTATCATCTATCTTCAAATCACTATTTTCTGTAATTACTTCTTGAAAATGAAATTTCGAAAATCCTTTCTCGTAAAATTCAGTAAACATTTCGCTAATATATAAGTTATTTTTAGTTATTGTGCAGTTTATACTTATTTTTTCTTTTACATCTTCCATCATCACAAACTTATCATCCATCAATGTTGAATAGGAGCTATTTTCACCTTGCATTGGTCTTAAATAATCATTTATCTTTTTATCATTACTATCAATGCTTACATTCAACATTAAATCCTTACTTTTCATCAAACCAACTAGCTTATCATCTACTAAAGTTCCATTAGTAATTACTATGTATGATAAATTTGCATTACATTCTTCTTCATTATTAATAAACTCATACACATATTTCTTATTAATTAGAGGTTCTCCTCCTACAAAAACAACTTTAAATTCATCGTTATGATTATTTTTATTTATAAAATCATATACCTTATGTAGATCTTCTAATTTCATGGTCCCACTTTTTCCATGGCATCCATCTTCCGCAAAACAATACTTACACCTCATGTTACACGAATAACTTGTATTTACTTGTAATGTATCTATATCTTTTTTTAAAGTTTTATTTTTTTCATTTTCTTTAATAATATTTCTTGCTTTATATTCTTGCTCTATATAAGGTAATAAACTTTCTATTAGCTCTATTTCTTCTTCATTTTTTATTTCTTTTAACTCATTAACTATTTCTTCATAGCAAGTTATATAATTAGCATATTTATTTAATACAGCACTAGCTTCTTTATCTATTTTAAATATAGCTAATGTACAAGGAAAAAATAGAAATTCCTTATCCATTGTTACAAATGTATAAAAAAGTTTTTGATCAATCATACTCTTCCTCCTAGCTATAATTTCCTATTATGTTAAAAAAAATAGACCTTCATAAATCGAGGTCTCATATAAAAGTTAAAAATAATAAATATATGCAAAAAATATTACTTTTTTGCATATATTCATTTAATCCCAGCCTACCCAGCAGATTACAGGACAACTACCTTTTCCAGCATCTGAACATAAGTTTATAAATACATTTTCTTTTTTGTTGTTTACTGATACAATTTTCATTTCCTTTTCCTCCCTTTTTATTCAAATTATTGTGCGCAATTAGATTACAATACTTATTTCCCAAAAAGTAAATAATTTTCTTTTTTTCTTATAAATTTATTTTTTGTATTTAATCAAAATTTAAACAAAACAAACTATTTTATAATTTAAGGCTAGTATCAGATTTTTGGGATACTAGCCTTTTTAAAGCAAAATATTCTATTAAGGTTTTAATATAACCTTTATACAATCTTCAAGTTTGTTATCAAAAATATTATAAGCATGTTTTCCCTCATCTAGCTTTAACTTATGAGTTATAATATCTGTTGCGTCAAATTTCCCCTGCTTTATAAGTTCTAAAATTGGATCAACATACTTTTGAGCTGGGCACTGACCCATCTTTAATGTAATATTTCTTGAGAAAAAATCTCCTAAAGGAAATAAATTATACTTAGCACCATAAGCTCCAACTAAGACAACAGTTCCACATTTTCTTACTGCCTGTGAAGCTATTTCAATAGCAGATTTTGAGCCTCCTTGAAGCTTTAGTTTAGTTTCAATTTTTTCAAAAGTACTCATTTTTCCATCCATACCAACGCAGTCTAAAACCACATCTGCACCACCATGAGTTATTTCTTTTATAAATTCTCCAGTATTATCATAGTCTTCAAAATTAATTGTTTCTACCCCTTTATATGTTTTAGCATGATTTAATCTGTAAGGTACATTATCTACAGCAATAATGCGTTTTGCACCCTTAAATATTGCCCATTTAATAGCTGTAAGTCCTACAGGACCACATCCTAAAACTACTACTATATCTCCTTCCTTTACTCCTCCTTGTTCAACTCCCCAATAAGAAGTTGGCAGAACATCAGTTAAAAATAAAACCTGCTCATCTGTTAATTCTTCAGGTACAACTCTTGGTCCAACATTAGCATAAGGCACTCTTAAAAATTCCGCCTGTCCTCCAGGATATCCACCAAAGGTATTGCTATATCCAAGTATTCCTCCAATCTCAAAATTAGGATTTGAATTATCACACTGACTGAAATTTCCGTGTTCACACTGCCAGCAATGTCCACAAGCAACTGGGAAAGGTACAATTACCCTATCACCTTTTTTTAAATTAACTACATCTTTTCCTGCTTCTTCGATTATTCCCATAGTTTCATGACCAAGTCTAAAGCCATGAGGCATATTAGGAATCAATCCATGAATTAAATGTAAATCTGAACCACAAATAGCTGTTGATGTTACCCTTACAATAATGTCATCATCCTTTTCTATTTTAGGATCTTCAACATTTTCTATATCTACATTCTTAACTCCGTTATAAACAATAGCCTTCATATTTCCCGTTGCCAAAACCTTATAAAACTTTATAAAGCTTGTTTAATTCCTTATTCAACCTGTCTGATTTTGTAATGAATAAATTCATATACTACTCT
>NZ_FPBY01000041.1 GCF_900116755.1 Clostridium sp. DSM 8431 | reverse complement strand
GATGTACTCGTAATGGAACTCCTATTAATGGCGTTTTATTAGAATACTATAAAGTTAATTTGCAAGGCAAAAAAGCTAAAGTTGCTTTAGTTGCTATAATGCACAAATTAATAAATTATATCTTTGCAGTACTTCGAAACCAAACTCCATTTGAGTTACGAAATCCTAAAATACATAAACAAATGTTTTTAGAAAATACTTCTCAAAATAGTGCCGCTTAATTGATTTATATTTTTTGTAACTATTCGTGTTTTACAAATGGTTTGTTTGCTATACCCTTTTTTAAAAAATATTATTTTTTAAAATTTACTTGACTATTATTAGCTGGTCTTTTTATATTCCAACTGCCCACTTTTTTATTTGTAATTCATATGTTAAAATTATGAATAATATTTGTTATAAAGTAGTTAGGAAGGAAGAGAAGTATGAAGGGAAAAGCTCATGCGAAAATAAATATATCTCTAGATGTTGTTGGTAAGAGAGAAGATGGATACCATTTATTAAGTATGATAATGCAAAGTATTGAATTATATGATGAAATAGAAATTAGTGAGATTAGAGAAGGAATAACTATAAATTGCAATAAGTCATTTATTCCTACAGATGAAAGGAATTTAGCTTATAAAGCAGCTAGATTATTTTTAGACACTTATAAAATAAAATCAGGTGTTTTAATAAATATAATAAAAAATATTCCTGTTGCTGCAGGACTTGCAGGAGGAAGTGCTGACTGTGCAGCGGTTTTAAGAATATTAAATAAAATGTTTAATGTTAATGCTTCAGATGAAGAATTAATGAAATTAGGAGAAAAATTAGGGGCTGATGTACCATATTGTATTAAGGGTGGAACAGCTTTGTGTGAAGGAATCGGAGAAAAAATCACACCATTAAAACCATTTAAGAATCATATAGTAATTCTTATAAAGCCACCATTTGGTGTATCTACAAAGGATGTATATAAAGCTTTTGATATAAACAAGGTAATGATACATCCAAACACAGAAAAATTAGTTCAAAAAATTGAAGAAAATGATTTATATTATATAGCAAATAATATGAAAAATCTTTTAGAAAATGTAACTATAAGAAAGCACAAAGTACTATATAAGATAAAAGAAAATCTTGTTGCAAATGGTGCTGTTGGTGCTATGATGAGCGGAAGCGGTCCAACTATCTTTGCTTTATTTGATGATATGCAAATAGCAAGAAGATGCTATGATGATTTAAAAGAAAAATATGTAGATGTATTTTTAACAAGAACAATTTAATTTAATGAATAAAAAACCTTTTTATGGAGATAATTTTTGACATAGGAGGGGTTTTTATTATGAAAAAAAATATCAAAATAGTTTTTGTTTTATTGGTAATGTTAAGTTTTATATTTACTGGGTGTACAAGCTTTAATAAATTAGGAGTTTTAGCATCTTGTAGTTATGTAAATGAGGAAAAAGTATATAACTACGATGATGTAAAAGATACTGTAATAAGATTTCATGTCCTTGCAAATAGTGATAGTGAGGAAGATCAAAATTTGAAATTAAAAGTAAGGGATGAAATATTAAATTATTTACAGCCCTGTTTAAAAGATTTAGAATCAATTGAAGAATCAAGGAAAAAAATTTTGGAAAAGAAAGATGAAATAAAGAAAATAGCATTAAAAGTAATAAAAGAAAATGGATATAATTATGATGTTAAGGCAGAGCTAGCACGTGAAAATTTCCCGGAAAAATCTTATGGTAATATAACGCTTCCTCAGGGAAACTATGAGGCCTTTAGAGTTATTATAGGTAATGGGGAAGGACATAATTGGTGGTGTGTTATGTTTCCATCATTATGCTTTATAGATGTGACAAAGGGAAAGGTTGAAGAAGAAGAAAGTAGAGAAAAACTTGATAAAGTAGTTGAAGAAAATAAAAATCATGTAAAAGTAAAATTTAAAATTGTAGAAATTTTTAATAAATTTTTTAAATAAAGCTATTACTTTAAAGAATTATTACTTGATTATAATAGACAAAAATCATAAACTATAAAATGTAACACAAAGAGTAATTTGGAGGTAAGTGTATAATGACAAGAGCACTGGCGATGATTTCAGGGGGATTGGATAGTACTTTAGCAGCAAAGCTTGTTAAAGATCAGGGAATAGAAGTAATAGGAGTATGTTTTAAATCATATTTTTTTGGGGAAGAAAGCGCAAAGAAAATGTGTGAGCAAATAGGTGTTGAATTAGTTGTTGTAGATTTTTCAAGAGAACATTTTGAAATGGTTAAGAATCCTAAACATGGAAGAGGCAAAAATATGAATCCATGTATAGATTGCCATGCTATGATGATGAATTATGCTGGAAAATTACTAGAAGAATATAATGCAGATTTTATAATTACAGGAGAAGTTTTAAATCAAAGACCTATGTCTCAAAATAAACAAGCATTAAATACAGTAAAAAAGGAATCTGGATTTGCAGATAAAATTTTAAGACCATTATGTGCATTAAATCTTGAACCTACAGAAATGGAACTTTCAGGATTAGTTGATAGAGAAAAACTTATGAAAATTTCAGGAAGAAGCAGAAAAGTTCAAATGGAACTTGCAGATAAGTGGGGGATTATTGATTATCCATCACCAGCAGGAGGATGTAAATTAACAGAACCAAACTATTCTATAAGACTAAAGGATGCATTAGATAGAAATGGTGATTTAAATGATAAAGAAATAGCTATTTTAAGATTTGGAAGACACTTTATAACTCCATCAGGAACAAAAATTATAGTTTCTAGAACTGCTGATGAAGGAGAAGAAATTAAAAAGATAATAACAAAGGAAGATACAGTATTTTTACCATACAGCCATAAAGGAGCTATGGGAATAATACTAGGAGATGCTTCTAATGAAGATAAGGAATTAGCAGCAAAAATAACAGCAAGATATACAAAAGGAAAAGATGAAGAATGTGTTGCTGTGAAATCTGGTTTCTATAAAACTAAATTTGAAGATGTATTTGAAGTAAAACCTGCATCTGAAGAAGAAATAGCTAAATACATAATATAAATTTAAGAAAATCAGTGAGGAGATGATACTTTCATGGATAAAAAAGCACTTATTAGCATAACTAGTAATGCTGGTGTTGAAGGAGATGAAGTTATTGAAGTAATTTCACCTGGTAAATACATTAGATTCGATGATGGTTTTAAGGCAGTATACGAAGAAACTGAAATATCAGGGATGGACGGAACTACTACTACATTAACTATAAAAGATAGGGAAGTTGTATTAGAAAGAGAAGGAACAACTAATACTAAAATGTATTTTAATGAAAAAGAACCATCAATATCTATGTACCAAACACCTTATGGAATGCTTGAAATTAGTATAGATACAAAAGAATTAAAAATAGATATGGATGAAGATGGCGGAGAATTAGTTATAGGTTATTCTTTAGCTGTTGCAGGACAAGCTCCTTTAGATACGAAGTTATCATTAAAGATTAAAACTCAATAATAGTTAAAAAACTATTTTTAAAGAAATTATTTCTTTAAAGATAGTTTTTTTGATTATTTTTATTCATATAAGGAAATACTTTTGATATGAATAATAAAAGGAGTAAGTGTATGTATTCTTCAGAGAAATATTTAAAAATATTGAAAGTTATAGCTTTATATAATAATATGAATGACGAAAATATTATTAAGTTACTAAAAGATAGAGATAATAAATATCTTCTTTTGTTGTTTTTAAAAAATTATAAGTGTATGGATAAAGAAAAAATAAAAGAAATATTTAATTATAAGAATACAAATAGTATAAATTATAATGTTAAGAAAGCTGAAGAAAAATTTTTAATAAACAAAGACTTTAGAGAAAAATATTTTGAAATTGAAGAAAGCTTGTTAAAGTAGTTATAAGTAGTTATAATTATCATTAGAATTAAGAACGATAATATCATATCTCTGATCTCATTCCGATAACATTCAATTATAATTCAGTGATTTTAGAAAGATTTAATAAAAAATTTGGAGGTGTAATTTTGACAAAGGAGAAATATGAAAAGATGACTTTAGTTGAATTAAAAAAAGTAGCTAAAGAATTAGGAATTAAAAATTTATCAAAATTAAAAAAAGATGAATTGATAGAAAAAATTATAGAGGAACAATCAAATAGCATAGAGAAAGATGGAGTAATTCTTAGAGAAAAGATAGCACCAAAACCTGCTAATAACAATAGGAATTATGATAATTATCGCAATAATACAGAAAAAAATTCTGAAAAGAAAGAACAGTTAAAAGCTATGATAAATGATTCAAATACTACAAGAGGAATACTAGAAATACTAGAAAATAATAATTTTGGTTTCCTTAGATGTAAGAATTACTTAACAAGTAGTGAAGATATTTATGTATCACCTTCTCAAATTAGAAGATTTAACTTAAAAACTGGAGATGAAGTTGTTGGAAAAGTTAGAGAAGCTAAAGAAGGAGAAAAATTTAAAGCTCTTTTATATGTAGAAAAAGTAAATGGTGAAAGCCCTGATAAAGCTATTGGAAGAAAGTCTTTTGAAAATCTTGTTCCAATTTACCCAACTGAAAGATTAAGATTAGAAACAAATAAATCAGAAGATTTATCATCTAGATTAATGGATATTATATGTCCTATAGGAAAAGGTCAAAGAGGAGTTATTGTAGCACCTCCTAAAGCAGGTAAAACTACTTTATTAAAGAAAATAGCACAAAGCATAACAACAAATCATCCTGAAGTTGTTTTAATAGTTTTATTAATAGATGAACGACCAGAAGAAGTAACTGATATGCAGAGAAGTATAAATGGAGAGGTTATATATTCAACTTTTGATGAAGAACCTCAAAATCATGCAAAAGTTTCTCAAATAGTTTTAGAAAGAGCTAAGAGAATAGTTGAACAAGGAAAAGATGTTGTTATTTTACTTGATAGTTTAACAAGACTTTCAAGAGCATATAACTTAACAGTTACACCAACAGGAAGAACTTTATCAGGGGGGTTAGATCCAGGAGCCTTAATAATGCCTAAGAAGTTCTTTGGAGCTGCTAGAAATATTGAGAATGGTGGAAGTTTAACAATACTTGCTACAGCTTTAGTTGAAACTGGTTCAAGAATGGATGATATGATTTTTGAAGAATTTAAAGGTACAGGAAATATGGAAGTGCATTTAGATAGAAAGCTTCAAGAAAGAAGAATATTCCCAGCTATAGATATTTATAAATCAGGAACAAGAAAAGAAGATTTATTATTAACTGAACAAGAAAAAGAAGTTGCATATTCAATAAGAAGAACTATGAATAGAGATGGAAATATTGAAAATATAACTGAGAACTTAATTAATATGCTTCAAAAAACTAAGAACAATAAAGAATTTTTAGATACATTTGAAAAAGCAAGCATTTTAAAAAATAATAGATAATAAAAATATCAATTAATCATAGCTTATATGGTTAATTGATATTTTTAATTTATGAAAAAATTTTTTTTGATATGTTTTTAGAACTATCATTTATAAGATTATTACACATATCTACTATCTTACGTTTATCGTAAGAGCTAGACAATTCTTTTAAATTGCTTTTCATTTCTAATAAATAATTTGGATCTTGTATCAATTTATCTACTATGATATTAATATCACTATAGTTTTTTAAAGCATAGGCGTATCCATTAGAAACTAAAAACTCAGTATTATCTAATTCCTGTCCTGGAATTGCAAAAGGAATTATTAAAGGTATGTTTTTAACAATTGCTTCTGTTGATGTTAGTCCACCAGGTTTTGATATTAGAATATCTGAATAATCCATAAGGGATGCTATATCTTTTGAAAAGCCAAGAATATGAAGTTTTTTATTATTATGATCAAAATCAGTTTTTAATAAAAGTGAATTCTTTAGTTTTTCATTATTACCACAAACTACGGTAATTCTAAGTTTATGTTTATTCTTTAGTAATTCATCAAGGACATAGGATATATTATCAAGTCCCATGCTTCCACTCATAAGTAGAAGATTAAAATATCCATCATCTTTAATCTCAGAAACCTCAAGTTTTTTTTCATAAAAATTAGACTTTATAGGAATACCAATTGGATAGACTATCTCGTCTTTTATTCCATTAGATACAAGATATTCTTTTGTATTTTTACTTGCAGTTATATATGAATCTACTGAAGAGTTAATATAAGAATAATGAGCTTTAAAGTCTGTAATTACAGATATAAATGGAATATTAAGTCCTTTTGATTTTAAGTAAGAAATCATATCTACAGTAAAAGGATGAGTTCCGATTATTATATCTGGATCTGTCTTTTCTATATATCTTAAAAGTTTTCTTATTACAGGTAAAAAAACTAAAGTAGAAGATTTATTTACATATCTTTTATCAGTTAGATTATAGAAAAAACCATAAAGTTTTGGAAATTTAGATGCAAAAACTTCGTAACCCATTACAATGACTTCATTATATATTTTGTTATCTATTAAAAAATCATGTTTAATACACTCAAAGTCCGTATTATTAAAAGCTTCAATTATTGAATCGGCAGCCTGATTATGACCTTGGCCTGTTGAGGTAGTCAAGATTAAAACTTTTTTCATTCAATTCACTCGCTTTATTAAATATTATGTATATAGTTTATCACTAAGTTTATCAATATATTATTACAGTGTCTAAATTTCACACATTAAAATAAAGAAAATGGGAAAGACAATGTCTTTCCCAATATTTCCTATTTACCTTGGTTAAGGTTGAATCTCTTATTGAACTTATCAACTCTACCGCCAACGTCCATGATTTTTTGTTTACCAGTGAAGAATGGGTGGCATTTAGAGCATATTTCTACTTTAAGTTCTTCTTTAACAGAACCAGTTGTAAAAGTATTTCCACATGCACACTTAACCACTGCGTCGTGATGGTATTCAGGATGTATGCCTTCTCTCATTTATTTCACCTCTTTCAATATGACTTATACAGTCACTCAATAGCTACTTGATTATATCATAGCAATATAATAAGGTCAATAAAATTTCATGTGCTAAATAACTATATATAAGGGAGAAAAGCAAAAAATTTCTAAATAAAAAATTACATATTACTAAGTAAAAATGACTTTTTTATAAAATAATTAAATGCTATAATCAAATTTATCGAGACATAAGGAGAGAAGCAAGATGAGCAAATTATACTTTAGATATGGAGCAATGAATTCAGGTAAGTCAACCCATTTAATGCAGGTTGCATACAATTATGAGGAAAGAGGATTAAGAGTGGTTTTGCTTAAACCTTCAACAGATAAAAAAGGTGGAGATAAGCTTGTATCAAGACTAGGTGTAACAAGAAAAGTTGATATGGTTATTACAGCTGAAGATAATATTTATGAGATGATTAAGGAAGATTTAAGACATAATAAAAAGCTTGATTGCATATTAGTTGATGAAGTACAATTTATGAAAGCATATCAAATAGATCAATTATTTGAAATTGCAGTTAAAATGGATATACCAGTTATATGCTATGGTTTAAGAACAGATTTTTTAATGAATGGATTTGAAGGAAGTACTAGATTATTATTAATAGCACATAGTATAGAAGAAATGAAGACTATATGTAAATGTGGAAGTAAAGCAGTATTAAATGCAAGAAAGATTAAGGATAAATTTGTTTTTGAAGGAGAACAAATTGCCATTGATAATATGGATGATGTTGAATATGAATCATTATGTGGAAAGTGTTATTATAAATTTAAAGATAATAAATAATTAAATATTGTAGAAGGAAGGTTGATTAATGAGCAGAAAAAATGTGGGTGGTCAGGCTGTAATTGAAGGCGTTATGATGAGAGGCTCTAAAGGCACTGCTACATCAGTAAGAAAAAGTGATGGAGAAATTGTTACTGAATTTCAAAATATAACACCAATTACAGAAAGATATAAACTTATAAATATACCATTCTTAAGAGGAGTTTTTGTATTGATAGACTCATTAAGAATAGGAATAGAAAGCTTAAATTATTCGGCTTCTTTTTTTGAAGATGAAGAAGAGTCTTCTAATTTTGAAAAATGGCTACAAGAAAAATTCGGAGAAAAAGGAAATGGCATAATTATTAGCATAACAATGATTATTTCATTTTTAATATCAATAGGACTTTTTATAGGGATACCAACATCAGTAGCTTCTACATTCTCTAAATTTGGTTTAAATTCCATTGAATTAAATCTTATAGAGGCTTTTATTAGAATCATAATTCTATTATTCTATATGTGGGCAATAGGAAAGCTTGATGATATATACAGAGTATTCCAGTATCATGGAGCAGAGCATAAAACTATTTTCTGTTATGAAGCAGGCCTTCCATTAACAGTAGAAAATGTAAGGAAACAAGAAAGATTTCATCCACGATGTGGAACTAACTTTTTATTTTTAATAATGATAGTAAGTATTCTAGTAATTTCTCTTACAGGATGGGGAGGATTTTTAGAAAGGCTTATACTAAGAATTGTATTAATTCCTGTAGTATCAGGAATTACTTATGAATTAATAAAATGGCTTGGAAAGAGTGATAGTAAAATGTCAAAAATAGTAGCAACCCCAGGCCTTCAGCTTCAAAAGTTAACAACAAGAGAGCCAGATGATGATCAAATTGAAGTGGCAATTGAATCACTAAAAACAGCTGAAGGTATTAAAGAAAAAACAATAGAAGAATTGCTTAATATAGGTACTAAAACCTTATTAGAAGCAGGAATAGATACAGCAAGACTTGACTCACAGTTATTATTAGGTAAAATTATAAAAAAAGATAAGTTATATCTAATGATTAATAATAAGGAAAGAGTCAATAATGAAGATAAAGAAGAATTTTTAAAACTAATTGATAAAAGAAAAGATAAAATGCCTGTAAGATATATTTTAGGTGAATGTGATTTTATGGGATTAGATTTTTACGTTGAAGAAGGCGTTCTTATACCAAGAAGTGATACAGAAGTATTAGTAGAAAGAGTATTAGATGAAATAAAGGAAGATGAGTCCTTAGAGGTTTGTGATTTGTGTTCAGGAAGTGGAGCTATAGGGATAGCACTAGCTTATTATAGAAAAAATATCAAAGTAGATGCCATTGATTATTATAATATTCCGGAAAAAATTACAAAGAAAAATATAAAGAGACATAATCTTCAAGATAGAGTAACTTTCATTAGAAGTGATTTACTTAAGGTACCTAGAGAACAAGGTAAAAGGTATGATATATTAGTTTCAAATCCTCCTTATATTAAAGAAGAAGAAATTAATAATCTTATGAGTGATGTAAAAGACTATGAACCCCATACAGCATTAAGTGGAGGAGATGACGGGCTACTTTTCTATAGAAGAATAGTAGCTGAATGTAATGAGGTATTAAAAAAAGGCTCCCTTTTAGCCTTTGAAATAGGATATGATCAGGGGGAGAGTGTAAGTGCACTTATGAAAGAAAATAAATACACTAATATAGAAGTTATCAAGGATTTAGCAGGATTAGACAGAGTAGTTATAGGAACCTTCAATTGTTGATAAAGATAAACATATTGTGATATAATAATAAAATATGAAAATTGAGATACGGAGTGATATCATGTTATTAGATAAATTAGCTTTTATAGAAAATAAGTATGATGAATTATCTGTAATGATCAGTGATCCTTCGATTATAGCTAATCAGAATGAATGGAGAAAGCTGTGTAAGGAACAGTCTGATTTAGAGGTGATTGTTAATGCATACAAAGAATATAAAACAGTAATACAAGAATTAAAAGAAAATAAAGAAATGCTTGTTGATGAAAAAGATAGAGATATGAGAGAGATGATTCAAGAAGATATTGCATCTTTAACAGAAAGAGAAGCAGAATTAGAAAAGGAAATACAAATATTATTATTACCAAAAGATCCTAACGATGAAAAGAACGTATTTGTAGAAATTAGAGCAGGTGCTGGTGGAGAAGAAGCAGCATTATTTGCAGCAAACTTATTTAGAATGTACACAAGATATGCAGAAAAAAATAGATGGTCAGTTGAAGTAATGAGCGCTAATGAAACTGATATAGGTGGTTTTAGAGAAGTTGTATTCATGGTTAAAGGAAATGGTGCTTACTCTAAGATGAAATATGAAAGTGGAGTTCATAGAGTACAAAGAGTTCCAGATACAGAATCAAGTGGTAGAATACATACATCAACAGCAACAGTTGCTGTACTTCCAGAAGTTGATGAAGTAGATATCGAAATCAGACCAGAAGATTTAAAAATTGATGTATTTAGAGCATCAGGTAATGGTGGACAGTGCGTTAATACAACTGATTCAGCTGTAAGAATGACTCACTTACCTACAGGAATAGTTGTTTCTTGTCAGGATGAAAAGTCACAAATTAAGAATAAAGAAAAAGCACTTAAAGTTTTAAGAGCAAGATTATATGAAAAGGCAGAGGCTGAAAGACACGAAGGTATTGCAGAAGATAGAAGAAGTCAGGTAGGTACTGGAGATAGAAGTGAAAGAATAAGAACATATAATTATCCACAAGGAAGAGTTACTGACCATAGAATAGGACTAACTCTTTATAAATTAGAAACATTCCTAGATGGAGATATTGACGAAATTTTAAATGCATTAATTACAGCAGACCAAGCTGAAAAGATGAAAAATATGGGTAATACTGCAGAATAAGATAAGGCCTTACATTTTAAATGTAAGGCTTTAATTGCAGAGAATATTATGTGTTAAGGAGGCAGTATTGAGTGGATATTTATAAAGCGTTAAAAAAAGAAAAAGCTGAAAAGAAAATAATGTATATTATTCTTGGTATTATAGCTATTATACTGCCGATAGCAGTTTTTTTAACTGGTTTAACTTCATTTTTTTATCTAACCTGTCTATTTTTTTTGGAATTTTTAATTTTTTTATCTGTCATAAGTATTATAGGAAATTATACGCTCAAATTTTCTTGTTCTAACAATAGATTAAAAATTAAAAGTGGGCTACTTTCAAAAGAAAGTCTCATGTTATGTGATAAGGTTGTTTTAGTACATACAGAAAAAATGGAAGAAGAAATGGAAGTTATAATTTTAACTACAGTTAAGTTTAGAAATAGAAGCTTAAAACCTATTATGAAGGGCTTTTTAAAGCGCTATCCAAAGGTGGCAAAAGAACTTGAAAAAATTAAAATGAATAATGAAGATGAAGTTTATTATTTTCAAGTTATAAGACGAGGTGGATTAAATAAATATATGCTTCTTGATACAGTATATAAAAATTGTGTAAAAGCAGTATATACTGACGATTGTATAAAGAATATTAAAATAGCAAGAGGTCAAACATTAGTATAAGAAGGAAGGTAATTTATTTTGAAAACAGTAGTATCTAGGATTGAAGACTTAAGTGAAGATTTACATCTAATAGATGAAGCTGCTGCATCAATAAAAAAAGGTGGAACAGTTGTATTTCCAACAGAAACAGTTTATGGTTTAGGGGCAGATGCATTAAATTCAGAGGCCGTTAAAAAAATATTTGAGGCAAAGGGAAGACCACAAGATAATCCGTTAATTATACATGTAGCGTCAAAGGATATAAGTCGTTTTGTTAAAGAAGTTCCAGAAATTGCACAAAAAATGATGGATAAGTTTTGGCCAGGACCATTAACAATGATACTTAATAAAAAAGAAATAATACCTGATGTAACAAGTGCAAATTTAAATACTATAGGAGTAAGAATGCCTAATAATAAGGTGGCATTAAAGCTTATTGAATTATCAGGAACTGCTATAGCAGCACCATCAGCCAATATAAGTGGAAGACCAAGTCCAACAGATATAGAAAGATGTGAAGAAGATTTACTGGGAAAAGTTAATTACATAATTGGTGGTGAGAAGTGTCAAGTTGGTGTGGAATCTACTATTTTAGATTGTACTGTAAACCCACCAATAGTTTTAAGACCAGGAGGCATAACTTTAGAGATGTTAAAGGAAATAGATCCTCTAATTGAATTGGATAAGGGCCTTATGAAAAAGCCTGAAGGAGATTTTAAACCTAAAGCTCCAGGAATGAAGTATAAGCATTATGCACCTAAAGCAAATGTTAGAATTATTTCAGGAAAAAATGAAAAAGTAATAGAAAAGATTCAAGAACTATCTAATTCTTATATTAAAGATGGAAAGAAAGTTGGTATTTTAGCTTCTAGAGAAAATGCTAAGCATTATAGTGAGGGAGAAGTTATTATAATTGGAAGTATGAATAAGCTTGAGGAAGTTGCTCGAAACTTATTTGAAGATTTAAGGAAATTTGATGATAAGGGTATGGATATTATATTGTCCGAAGCTTTTGAAGAACAAGGTGTAGGAATTGCAGTAATGAATAGATTAAAGAAATCTGCTGGATACGATATCATTGATGTATAAAATTGATGTATAAATATTAAAAAAAATAGTTGAAAAAAATCATAAAATGATACACAATTATATAGACAGATGTGTATCGACGTAAATTTAGATTAGAAATGATAAAATAAAAGATAAAAGGAGAAATAAATGAGATATTTAATTATTGAAAATATTAGTGATAATTTTGGAATAAAAAAACATATACATATTAAAAATTTATTTATCTCTTTTTTAAAGTATTTCTTTTCTAGTTATAGAGTTTTTTTAAATAGTAAATTAATTAGTTGATAATATAAGACATTTATTTTTTCAGATATATTTAAACATTGTAGTAAAGATAATTATCATACAATACTAAATCTATTATGGAAGATAAGTGTCTTTTATATATACATAAAAAATAGGAGGTGCCTGTTATGAAAATAGCAATAGGGGCAGATCACGGTGGATTTGGATTAAAAGAAGAAATAAAAAAATATCTAGATGAAAATGGATATGAAGTAAAGGACTTTGGTACTTATTCAACAGATTCATGTGATTATCCAGATTACGGTTTACAAGTGGCAGAAGCAGTTGCTGCAAAAGAATATGAATTTGGTATTTTAATATGTGGTACTGGAATAGGAATAGGTATAGCTGCTAATAAAGTACCTGGAATAAGAGCTGCTTTATGCTCAGATACATTCAGTGCTCATGCAACTAGAGAACATAATGATGCAAATATATTAACTATGGGAGCTAGAGTTGTTGGGCCTGGTTTAGCATTAGATATAGTAAAAACCTTCTTAAATGCTAAATTTGAAGGAGATAGACATGTTAGAAGACTAAATAAAATTTCTGAAATAGAAAAAAAATATAGCAAGTAAGTGAGGGAGACATAAATGAGTAAAGTTGTAGAAGTAAAACATCCATTAGTATTACACAAGTTAGCATATCTTAGAAGCAAGGACACAGGAGCAAAGGCATTTAGAGATTTAGTAAGTGAAATATCTACACTTTTAGCTTATGAAGTTACTAGAGATCTAGAAATGGAAGAAGTTGAAATTGAAACTCCAATATGTAAAACAAAATGCAAAATGATAGCTGGTAAGAAACTTGCTATAGTTCCTATATTAAGAGCTGGGTTAGGAATGGTTGATGGTATGCTTAGTTTAGTTCCTGCAGCAAAAGTTGGACATATAGGCTTATATAGAGATGAAGAAACATTAAAACCAGTTGAGTATTTCTGCAAGCTTCCTGAAGATATAGCAGAAAGAGAAGTAATTGTAGTAGATCCAATGTTAGCTACAGGTGGATCAGCAATAGATGCAGTAGAACTTCTTAAGAAAAGAGGAGCTAAAAATTTAAAACTTGCATGTTTAATTGGTGCACCTGAAGGTATTAAGGCATTTCAAGAAGCACATCCAGATGTAGATATATTTATAGCATCAATAGATGAAAAATTAAGTGAAAATGGATATATCATACCTGGATTAGGAGATGCAGGAGATAGATTATTTGGAACAAAATAATTAATTAAAAAAGAAATAGTGTATTTATACCTATTTCTTTTTTTACATATAGGGGATTAGAGATTTTATAATTTTATTCTATAATAAAAAGAGTGTTTTTTACTTAGAAAAACTTGGTAAAAGGCACTTTTTATTAGTATAAAACTAGTAATTAATTAAGTTAAAGGGTATAATAATGTAGAATGTTTTAGATATAAATAACATGGAGGACTTGTTCATGAATAGGAGAGATAAGATAAATTACTATTTAGATATAGCCCAAACAGTTTTAGAAAGAGGAACATGTTTAAGGAGAAATTATGGTGCAATAATAGTTAAAAATGACGAGATAATATCAACAGGATATACTGGAGCACCAAGAGGAAGAAAAAATTGTGCTGATTTGGGATATTGTAGAAGAAATAAGATGAATGTGGCAAGAGGCACTCATTATGAGCTATGTAGATCTGTGCATGCAGAAGAAAATGCAATTATAAGTGCATCTAGGAGAGATATGCTTGGATCAACTTTATATTTGGTTGGAAAAGAAGTAGAGACTGGAGAGTTGGTTAAAAATGCTAATTCGTGTACTATGTGTAAAAGAGCAATTATAAATGCAGGAATAGAAAAAATCATTATAAGAGATACAGAAAATGATTATAGAATTATTGAAGTCAATGAATGGATAGAAAATGATGACTCCTTAGGAGAAAATATAGGATATTAAATAAAAATTGAAAATATTATTAAATAAGCAAGCTTTTATTATATGAAACTTAGGAGGGAAAAATTTTGAAGAAGAAGATAATTACAATCTTTGGAACAAGACCAGAAGCAATAAAAATGGCTCCATTGGTTAAAGAACTTGAAAAGAGAGAAGAAATAGAATCTAAGGTATGTGTTACAGCTCAACATAGACAAATGTTAGATCAAGTATTAGAATACTTTGATATAAAGCCTGATTATGATTTGAATATTATGAAATCAAAGCAAAGCTTAACAGGTATAACTAATAGAGTTTTAGAAGGTCTTGAAGAAGTATTCAGAGAAGAAAAGCCAGACATGATTTTAGTTCATGGCGATACAACAACAACTTTTGCAGGTGCACTTGCTGCATTTTATCAACAAATAAAGGTTGGGCATGTTGAAGCAGGGCTTAGAACTTTTGATAAGTATTTTCCATATCCAGAAGAAATGAATAGAAAACTTACTGGAGCATTAGCAGATTTACACTTTTCACCAACAAAAGGATCTAAAGAAAACCTATTAAGAGAAGGAGTAAATGAAGATATTATATACATAACTGGAAATACAGTTATTGATGCCATGCTTCATACAGTTAAAGAAAACTATATTTTTGAACATGATGAATTAAATAAAATAGATTATGAAAACAAAAAAGTTATTATGATAACAGCACATAGAAGAGAAAATTGGGGAGAAGGAATCGAAAATATTTGTGCAGCATTAAATAGAATTGTTGAAGAAAATGAAGATGTAGAATTAGTTTACTTAGTTCATTTAAATCCAATAGTAAAAGATGTTGTGTTTGAAAGATTAGGTGGAAATGAAAGAATACACTTATTACCTCCACAAGATACTCAAGAAACTCATAATCTAATGAATAAATGTTTCATGGTAATGACTGATTCAGGTGGATTGCAAGAAGAAGCTCCTCACTTAGGAAAACCAGTTTTAGTATTAAGAGATGTTACAGAAAGACCAGAGGCAGTTAAGTATGGAACAGTTAAACTTGTTGGAACAGATGTTGAAAAAATAGTATCTGAAGCAAATAAGTTAATTAATGATAAGGAATCATATGAAGCTATGAGTAAAGCAGTTAATCCTTATGGTGATGGAGAAGCTTCAAGAAGAATAGTTGATGCTATATTAAAATATTATGATCTATCTGATAAAGAAGTAGAAGAATTTGAAAGATAATATATAGTAAAGTTAAAGAAGAATTTTCTGTTAGTTTTAAAATTAAAGACTTAATAGGAAATTCTTTTTATTTAAGTTAAGCAGTAATAAGAAGTTATTAGGAGTAATTAGAAGAAGATATTTCTTAAAAATCAAGGAAAAATGAACTAATTTATTTATTTTTAATGAATATATCGTAAATTTTATGAATAAAGTCAGTAGACTTGTTTCAACTTATTGAAATGTAAGAACAATCAATATAAGTATTAAAATTAAAAAAAAGTATAAAAGTTGAAAAAATAAATAAAAAAAATAAAATTCATTTAATAAAAAAAAAATGAAAAGGTTTTCTAAAAGTTGGGTTATAATAGCTGGAATTCAAAAAATTCTGATAAATGAATAATGACCATTAGTATTATGCATATAGCAATAAATATAAATATGGGTAAGATATTCAACAAAAATACTGATAATATTTTAGATAATAAAGAAATATACGAAAATTTGACCAGAAACAAGAGTTACTTAAAATTTAAGCAGGAGATATAATAACAAGGTCGAGGAGTAAAGGAGTTAGATAAGTAAAGAGATGAATAAACTTCAACATAAAATAACAAAATATAATATGCTTTGTGGATTATTTATGTCTTTAATTATTGGACTCATTTTTAATCTGCAGATGGCAGCAATTTTTTTACTAGGAATAGCTATAGGGCTATTAAGTTACATCTCAAGAGTGATTGTCGTAAAGAAATGGATAGGAAAAGGTACTATTAGAATTTTAACAACAACATTCCTGAGAATTTTTGTAATTGTAGGAATTGTTATTCCAATAATGTATGATTTGAAGCTAGTAGCTGCTTATTTGGCAGGCTTTATAATGCACTTTTTAGTAGAAGGATTCTGTTTAAAAATTTAAGAAAGGAAGTGCTTAGCATTGGAACAGTTAGAGTTAATACCTATATTTCAATTTAATATTGGTAGTTTTCATGTTCTAATAACAAAAGAAATTGTATGGCAATGGATTGCTATAGCAATTTTAGGAGTGAGTGCCTTTCTATTAACAAGAAACCTTGACAGCAAAAAAACTTCTAAAAAACAAGTAGTGTTAGAAATGCTATATGAAACTGTTGAAGGTTTAGTTAAGGGAAATATGGGAGATGATTATTTAAGCTATATCCCATATATCGGAACACTTTTAGTTTACTTATGTGTATTAAACTTAAGTGGATTAATAGGAATTGCGCCACCAACTAAATGCTTAGGTGTAACTTTCGGACTTGGTTTATCAACATTTTTAGTGCTTAACTATACAGCATTAAAAAGAAATGGAGTTAAAGGATACTTCAAAGCATTTGTAAAACCATTCACATTATTTTTACCTATTAACATAATGGAGAGAATAGTTTTACCTTGTTCTCTAGCACTAAGACTTTTTGGTAATATGCTAGCAGGAACAATACTAATTGACCTTGTTTATAATGCTTTAGCAAAATTCTTATGGATAAGTGGTATTGGTATGCCAGTAATACTTCATGGATATTTTGATGTATTTGACGGGTTAATTCAAGTAGTAGTATTTGCCTTTTTAACAATGGCTAATATTAAGGCAACAGCAGAACATTAAAATTAATGTAATTTAGAGGAGGAAAAACTAATGGATTTAACAGCTATCGCAGCAGGAATCGCTGCATTATCAGGAATTGGAGCAGGAGTAGGTATAGGTATTGCAACAGGTAAAGCAACAGAAGCAATCGCTAGACAACCAGAAGCTTCAGGAAAGATTCAAAGTTTATTCGTTTTAGGAGCAGGTCTTGCAGAAGCAACAGCAATATACGGATTAGTTGTAGCTATAATTCTTATGTTTGTTGGTGTAAAGTAATTTTTTAGAGTTAATTAAATTGACTCCGAAGGGAGGCTATAAATGTGGAAACTTTAGGATTAGATCCGTCTATTGTCTTATTAACTTTAATAAACTTTGCTATTTTAGTATTGATTTTAAAACATTTCCTATGGGACAAGATAAAAACATCTATAGATGAAAGACAAAACTATATAGAAGAAAAAATATCTAAGGCTGATGAAGCTGAAGAAAAAGCTAGAATCTATTTAGTTGAGAATAAGAGAATACTTAGCACGGCAAAAGATGAAGGTAATAAGATAATAGAAAGTAAGAAAAAAGATGCTAGTAAAGTTTATGATGAAATAGTTAACGACGCTAATAAAGAAGCTAAGGCTGTTATGGAAAGAGCCAAAGTTGAAATTGAACGTCAAAAAGAAAAAGCTGAGGCAGAACTTAGAAAAGAAGTTGTTAATTTAGCAATTGATTTATCAACAAAAGCATTAGAAGAAAAAGTTGAAGAATCAACTCAAAGAAGCCTTATAAATGATTTTATTAATGAGGTAGGTAAGTAATAATGTATGAATATTTGGATAAACGATATGCCTTAGCACTATATGAAATTGCAGAAGAAAAAGGAAAGGTTGATGAATTTTTAGGAGACCTTAGAGCAATCTGTAATTTAATAGATCAAGATAAAGATTTTCAAGAAGTAATAAAACATCCTCAAATAAGTACAAAGAAGAAGAAAGAAACATTCACAGCAATATTCAAAGGAAAAATTGATGATGAATTACTTTCATTTTTATTACTACTTATTGAGAAGGATAGAATATCATATATTAGAGAAAAGTTAAATGAAATGGAGAAAATCCATTTAGAGAGACTAAATACTTTAAAAGCAGTAGTCATAACTGCAATTCCAATGACAGATGATGAAAAGCAATCATTAAAAGAAAAGTTGGAAAAGAAATATGATAAAAATATTATTATGACCACACAAGTGGATAAGAGCATTCTAGGTGGAGTCTTTGTTAGAGTAGGTAATGATATCATTGATGGTACTGTTAAATCTAAGTTAGACGAAATGAAAGAAATAATGCTTAAACGAGAATAGAGGTGAGTCTATGAATATCAAACCAGAAGAAATAACTTCTATTATTAAAAAAGAAATAGAAAAGTATGAAAAAGAAATACAAACAGTAGATTCTGGTACAATTATCCAAGTAGGAGATGGTATTGCCAGAGTTTATGGATTAGATGATTGTATGGAAGGTGAACTTTTAGAGTTCCCTAACAATGTTTACGGTATGGCTCTTAACCTAGAACAAGATAATGTAGGATGCGTTTTACTTGGTTCTGAAGAAGGTATAAAAGAAGGCGATATCGTTAAGAGAACAAATAAAATTGTTCAAGTTCCAGTAGGAGAAGCTTTAATAGGAAGAGTTGTTAATTCATTAGGTGAAGAAATCGACGGAAAAGGACCTATAAATACAACAGAAACTAGAGCTATTGAAGTACCAGCTCCTTCAATTATAGAAAGAAGTTCAGTTAATGAACCATTACAAACTGGTCTAAAAGCAATTGACTCAATGATTCCAATTGGTAGAGGACAAAGAGAACTTATTATAGGGGATAGACAAACAGGTAAAACTGCTATAGGTATTGATACTATAATAAATCAAAAAGGTAAAGATGTTATTTGTATATATGTTGCTATTGGTCAAAAACAATCAACAGTTGCAAATATAGTTAATACTCTTACTGAAATGGGTGCTATGGACTACACAATAGTAGTAAGTTCAACAGCTTCAGATTCAGCACCACTACAATATCTAGCACCATATGCAGGATGTAGTATGGGTGAATATTTTATGCACCAAGGTAAAGATGTATTAATAATATATGATGATTTATCTAAGCATGCAGTTGCGTATAGAGCAATGTCTCTATTACTTAAGAGACCACCAGGAAGAGAAGCATATCCTGGAGATGTATTCTATATCCATTCAAGATTACTTGAAAGAGCTGCTAAACTTGCACCACAATACGGCGGTGGATCATTAACAGCATTACCAATAATAGAAACACTAGCAGGAGATGTAACTGCTTATATTCCAACAAATGTTATTTCAATAACAGATGGACAAATATTCCTAGAATCAGATTTATTCTATTCAGGACAAAGACCAGCAGTTAATGCCGGTATATCAGTTTCCAGAGTTGGTGGTAGTGCTCAAATTAAAGCAATGAAACAAGTTTCAGGTACATTAAGACTTGAACTTGCTCAATATAGAGAACTTGCGGCCTTCGCACAATTTGGTTCAGACCTTGATAAGGATTCAATGAGAAGACTAGAAAAAGGAAAGAGATTAACAGAAATATTAAAGCAGGATCAATATCAACCAATGGATGTTGAAAAACAAATAATGATTCTATATGCTGCAGTTAATGATTTCCTTTCAGATATAAAAGTAAGTGATGTAAGAAAGTTTGAAAAAGGATTCTTAGAATATGTGGATACACATGAAAGAGAACTTGCAAAACAAATTATTACTGAAAAAGAATTAACTGATGAAATAAAATCAAGATTAGATGAAGTAATAGTTGGTTATAAAAAGATATTTTTACAAGAGGCATAGCTTTTTTAAGCTATGCAATTCTTTAGGAGGTGGAATCATTGGGTGCAGGCGGACTGATAGAAATTAAAAGAAGAATAAAGTCAGTACAAAGTACTAGAAAAATAACAAATGCCATGGGGCTTGTTGCCACTTCTAAGCTTAGAAGATGTAGAAGAGAATTATCTGCTAATGAAGAATATATGAAAGTTGCTGAAAACATAGTAAGAAAATTAGCTGGAGTTGATAGTGAAGATTATGAATGTCCATATTTCACTAAAAACAAAAGCGATAAGAAGTTATACATTGTTATAGCTTCAGATCAAGGATTATGTGGCGGATACAACAATAATGTAATATCATATTTATCTGAATTGGCTAAAGATGATCAGGAAGAAACTTGTGTAATTACTGTTGGTTCAAAGGGAATCAACTATGTAAGAAAAGCAGGCTTTGAATCTATAGCTGAGTACGTTGATATTCCTGATATTCCAACTACAAAAGAGGTAAAAGTTATTTGCGAAAAAGCTTTAAGTCTATTTAAAGAAAAAGAAGTTTCAGAGGTAAATATAGTTTATACTGATTTTATATCACCAGTTAAACAAGAAGTAAAATCAGAGAAATTATTACCAATAGAAAAGATGGAAGGAACTTCTACAGACTTTATTATAGAACCAGATTATACATCTGTTTTAACTGATTCTTTAGAAGTTTACTTAAAAGGTAAAGTTAGAAGACTTATGCTTAGTGCTAAGTGTAGTGAACAAAGTGCAAGAATGAATGCAATGGACGGTGCAACAAGTAACGCAAATGACATCCTAAATGATTTAAATACTAAGTTTAATAGAATTAGACAAGCGATGATAACACAAGAAATAACAGAAATTGTTAGTGGAGCAGATGCTCAAAAATAGTAAGGAGGTACATTATATGCCTGGGAAGATAGGAAAAGTTGTTCAAGTAATTGGACCAGTAATTGATATAAAATTTGATTCTGATTCTCTTCCTAACCTATATAATGCTATACACATTAATTTAGGAGAAGAGACTTTAGTGGCAGAAGTAGAACAACATGTAGGTGACGATATAGTTAGAGCTATAGCTATGGAAGCAACAGAAGGATTAAGAAGAGGCATGGACGCAGTAGATACAGGAAAACCTATTGCTGTACCAGTTGGAGATGAAGTATTAGGAAGACTATTTAATGTTTTAGGTAATCCTATGGATAACAAAGAACCAGTTAATAGTAAGGAAACATATCCTATACATAGACCAGCTCCAAGCTTTAAAGATCAAGCAGTTGAACCTATTATGTTTGAAACAGGAATTAAAGTTATAGATTTACTTGCTCCATACCAAAAAGGTGGTAAGATAGGTCTATTTGGTGGTGCAGGTGTTGGTAAGACTGTATTAATCCAAGAGTTAATTAACAATATAGCTAAACAACATGGTGGTTTATCAGTATTTACAGGTGTTGGTGAAAGATCAAGAGAAGGAAATGACCTTTATCATGAAATGATGGATTCTGGAGTTATTGATAAAACAGCTCTAGTATTCGGACAAATGAACGAACCACCTGGAGCTAGAATGAGAGTTGCATTAACAGGACTTACAATGGCTGAATATTTCAGAGATCAAGGTCAAGATGTGCTTTTATTCATAGATAATATATTTAGATTTACACAAGCTGGTTCAGAAGTGTCAGCATTATTAGGAAGAATACCATCAGCTGTTGGTTACCAACCAACATTAGCAACTGAAATGGGTGCTCTTCAAGAAAGAATTACTTCAACAAAGAGCGGATCAATAACATCAGTTCAAGCGGTTTATGTTCCTGCCGATGACCTTACTGACCCAGCTCCAGCAACAACATTTACCCATCTAGATGCAACAACAGTTTTATCTAGAAGTATAGTTGAACTTGGTATATATCCAGCAGTTGATCCATTAGAATCAACTTCAAGAATATTAGATCCAAGAGTTGTTGGTCAAGAACATTACGAAGTAGCTACACAAGTTAAGAATATACTTGAAAAGTATAGAGAATTACAAGATATAATTGCAATTCTTGGTGTTGATGAATTATCTGAAGAAGATAAGGCTGTAGTAAATAGAGCTAGAAAGATTCAAAGATTCTTATCTCAACCATTTACAGTTGGTGAACAATTTACAGGACTTAAAGGGAAATATGTTTCAGTAAAAGATACTGTAAAAGGATTTAAGGAAATTCTAGAAGGAAAACATGATGCTATTCCTGAATCAGCATTCTTATTTGTAGGTACTATTGAGGAAGCCGTAGAAAAGGCAAAGACTTTAGGATAAGGGGCTGATAAAAAATGGCCGACAGAACCTTAAACGTAAAAATTATAACACTTAATAATATAGTTACAGAAGATGAAGTAACTAAAGTATTCTTAAAATCTAAAGATGGTGGATTAGAAATCATGCCTGGTCATGCACCTATAATTGTTAGTATTATACCTAATATAACAGTAATAGAAAAGAAAGATGGAAGTAGAATTGAACTATTTACATCAAAAGGTGTAGTAAGCTTAGAAAAAGATAATTTATCTATATGTTGTGATGCGGCTGAAGCTAAAGATGAAATAGATTTAGAACGTGCTAAAAGAGCAATGACTAGAGCTGAAGAAAGATTAAGTGATCCTAAGAATAATGACGTTGAACGTGCTAAGTTAGCTTTAATGAGATCAATGTTAAGAATAGATTTTAAAGAAGGTAAAAAATAGTTTGTTTTTCAAATGTGTATGTAGATTTATTAAATCTATATACACATTTTTTAATGCATAGAAAATATAAAATTTTTTTGATGTTAAACACTGATTTTGACTGGCTTTCTTATATGGAAGTTGTCAAATGCATTAAAAAATAATTGTAGGACGCAAAAGAACCTAAAAGCAAAATAAATAAATTGTATTTTAATATGAAATTATTTTACTTTTAGAACCTTTTGCATGGCAAAACAAAGCTGCTTCCTGCGTTGAAAAGCGTGGCGTCAGTTACTTTGTTCTGCAAAAATATAAAACTTTTATTATTAAATAAAGGATATGAAAAAGTTATCTTTTATGCTTTGAAAATAAATTTAGTAACAAAAATATTTTTGCTTTAT
>NZ_FPBY01000074.1 GCF_900116755.1 Clostridium sp. DSM 8431 | reverse complement strand
TTCTTCCTTGCTACCTTCACCGCTAATATAAGCTTCTACTGCTTCTGTTTTTAAGTTAGAAGAATATGATTTATTATGAGGCTTATCATGCAAACTAGATTCCCCAAATAGTTTATATTTTTTAGCCCAAACACGGATTATATTTCCATGATTACTGTTGTATCTTATTCCTAGTTCGGA
Source organism: Clostridium sp. DSM 8431 (assembly GCF_900116755.1). Classification (GTDB taxonomy): domain Bacteria; phylum Bacillota; class Clostridia; order Clostridiales; family Clostridiaceae; genus Clostridium. Next base: position 17,023 of record NZ_FPBY01000074.1, on the reverse strand, counting down.
ACATATTTGTTTGGTAGTCTTCCGTCCTGAAAGATAATCCTTAACCGCTTGTATTTTATCTTCAACTGAATATTTAAATTTTCTTCCCATAAAAAAATACCTCCAAAGTAGAGTTTGGTTATTTACCATGTCTACTTTAGAGGTATCATATCATGATTTCTAAATCATTCAGTATACGGCTCTTTTTTACGGATTTATATCTTTCAGGCAAATTAGAATCTAACCTATCTAAAAAAGGTATAAAAGTAAGTTGGTCAGAACGTTCACTAGATACATCAACACCTACAATATATTCAGATTGAACACCAATTTGAATATTATATGCTGGTTTTAACTGCCCGTTTTTCATGTGATCTTCTTTTAAATGCATAAAAGTAGCATAATTATGGGTTTTGGAAAAACTATTTCTACCATTGAAGATATCATTATAACCATCATATTTACTTTGCTTTTCAATATATTCTTCTAAAGACTCCATATATTTTTGTAGATTACTTTTATGTCTACCTTTTCCGTATACAAACTCAATATTATTTAATTTTTTTAAGTTAGTAAGTTTTTTTCTTCATCATCTAAGGTTTTTATAGCTTCTAAAATAGTTTTTTTGGTGTGTGAATGCCTTTGGAGGATAGGTTTAGATCTTCAAGATAGCCATTAGAAGTTAGGTAATCTTGGCTTGTTATTTTTTATGAACTAGGTTTTTTCTTATAAGGTAGTTTAGGTTATTTTTTATTACATTGGTGGTATTGGCAACGAATATATGTTTTTATGGATTGTATTTTTTATGCATTTTAGTAGTGTGAGGTAGCATTCATTTTCTAAGTCTTCTTTTGTGTAGTTGGTAAGTTGGGTTTTGGAGCAGAGGGATTTTATTAATGGGGTAAATTCTTGGGTTAGTTTTTCTAGGGAGGAGTCTCCTGTTTTTGTGGAATAGAATAGTGGTTCTATTTGTTTATAGTCCAGAACAGCACATCCTTTCAAAGTTGTTTTAGTATAAAAAAACAAAATTGATAGTAAAACCAAAAAATGTTATAATTTATACAAAAGGTAATAAAAAAAAGAATAATATTACTTATTTGATCAAATTTCATATTTACTCATCGGCTAAATATCTAGTTTTGATTTTAAATAAAAAGGAAGATTATCCTACATGTTGAGTTAAATATTTAATGGATTCTGGATATGATTAAGAAAAAAATTATAACTACATCATTAATGAAGTTAAAGCCATCCTAATAATTGCTTACAATAAACGTGGAGCATATGCTCCGCTGGAAGGCTTTAATGAAGATTTTCAGCCTATCTGCTCCATGGGATATACACTTACTTACTGGGACAAGGATGGAAATTACCTTAAATATAGATGTCCGCATGCAACTGGGAAAATAAATTGTCCTGAAGGAACATGTTGGTGTAGTAGTTCTAACTATGGATATTGTAAAAAAATAAATATAAACAATAATTGAAGACTTAAAGAATTATTAAATGTCGATAATCTGCGTTCACCAGGAATACTTAAAGCAAAAGTATTTGCTTAAGTTATTTAGCTTTGCTATCGGTTTTTCAGGATAAATTTAAAGGTTATCCGTAAATTTGGGAATTTATATTATGAAATATCCTCATTTATATAGAGGTTAAGATTACAATTAATTATGATATATAATTTTTAAATAAAATTATTATATAAATAAAAGAAATAGGAGATGAGAAAATGAAAGATTTAAATGAATCATTAGAAGTTAAAGAATTTGATGAAGCAAATGCTGAATCAAGATTAGCTGTTGAGCTAGAAGAAAGACAAGAACTTGCTTGGATTAGTTGTGTTGCTAAAAGCTAATTTTCTAGCAAGTTTTTAAAAAGTGTTTTTACTAGAATGGTAAGTGGTCTTTTGACTGCTTACTATTTTTATAATAAACATTATTTAGAGGAAACGAGGAGATATTATTGAGTTTAAAAGATATTTTTAATGAAGAAGAAATGAAAATTGGCTCAAAGGTTCATCAAAAGTTACAACTTTATATAGATAAATATAGTAGTTTATTTAATATAGATATAGAAGATATAGGATTAAATGCATATTACATGTATCCATGTATGTTCAAAGACGATTTTGTAGATATATCAGATGAAGAAAAGATAGATTTAGCTGTTTTTGGTATATTATATTACAAATATATTATTACATTTGATCAAAAACTTGATAATGAAACAACAGCAGATACATGGGGATTATTTTGTAGAAGTTTTTTTGCTCAAGAAGCCATTAAGGGACTAAGTAAATTTTTATATCCTAATGAAGAAGAATACTTTAATATTATGGATAACTATGTAAGTGAGTATGTTAATGCAATAAAACTAGAAGAAAATTGTACTGGAAATAGTGGTTATGAGTATTATGCAACAATAATGCGAGGAAAATCAGCTATAGCTAAATGTTTTGCAGCAGCTATGGCAGTAAAATCTAAAAAAACAGAAGTTTTAGATAGATTAGATAAATCTCAAGATTATTTTTATGAAGCATTTCAATTGTTTGATGATTTTAAAGACCTAAAACATGATATTAGTATAGGTAAACATACATGGATTATTGATAATATAGATTCCTCTAATGAAAAGTTATATACGCAGTTATATAAAAAGAATATGATTGAGGTTATTTTTCAAAAGATTAATTACAATTGCGATAAAGCTTTAGCTTTGGCAGGAAAAAGTAAAGGATGGTTCAAAAATATATGCTTGTTTAAAACTAAAATTCAAATGATATATATAGATATAATGAGTAAAAAATTTATTCCATCAAGGATATCTATAAATAAAGATAATAACAAGTTATCTTTAAATAGTTTAGAAGAAAATATGAGGTCTTATTTAAAGGATGATTACATAAATAATGAGTTTATACAAATTTATCATAATATGAGTTTTCTAAAAGAAGAAGGATATATAAGTGAGGAAAATCAATCTGGTGATACTTTTTCAAGAACATTTTTATTAAATATATTAAGAGAGTGTGATTTTCAAAGCAATAATAAAAAAGAAGTAAGTATGTATTCAAAATGGGTTGAAGAATTGCTTAAAAAAGAAACAAAGATATTTAAATGTGGATGGTCTTATTTCCCAGAGCTAAAGGAGTTATCACCAGATATTGATACATTATCAGAAATAATGAGGTTTTCATATGCAGTTAATGATGACAGGTTAAATGAAAGAATTAATGAATGTATAAAATTTGTTATTAATAATTGTATTAATTTAGATGGTTCTATAGATACCTGGATGTTATCAAAAGATAATGCTAGTGAAGCTGAAAAATATGCAAGGGAATTTGCAAAGAAAAGATGGAAAATACGTCAAGATCCTGAAGTGACTGCTAATTTTTTATATTCTTTAAGTTTTTATAAGGATAAGGTTAAAGATTATGAAAGAATTATTGAAAAGGGATTAAAATATCTTTTAGAGTGTAGATCAGAAAATGGTTTTTGGAGTAGCAGTTGGTATTGTGGAGATATGTATGGTACATATGTGTGTACAAGATGTTTTAAAGAATTTGATGAAACAGGTGAAGTTATAAATAGTATATTAACAGCAGTATTATCTGTATTTAGTGATAATGGAAGATGTAAAGAAGAAATGCCTTTGACTGATTATCTTTTTGCAATATTAATAATAATAGAATTATATAATCTAGAGTATTCAGAGAAATATAAGGATAAGATGGTGTTGATTTTTAGAAGGTTTATTGAACGTATAAATATAGAAATTGATAATGAAATAGGATTTTTACCTTCATCAGCTTTTATTAAAGTTGCAGAAATTGTATACAAAAATAATGATAAGGAATATAAGTATGATTTAACTTATGAGAGTATATTGATTACAACAGCACTTGGATTGAAGTGTTGTAATAGAATAAGAATGATTTTGGGGGAAGACTATGGAGAAAAAATATAGGGCAAGTATTTATAATATTTATTTAGAAGAAAATGAAGAATACTATATTTTTCAAGGTAGTACAGGGGCATTGTCTAGCTTTGAAGGTGAAGGTATTAAATTTTTAAAAGATGATGTTCATACAAAAGATGAGTATATTAAGTTTTTTAACGAAGATATCTTTAATAGAATGCTAAAACGTGGTTTTATAACTAACTATGATACTAATGAAGAAAAAGAATATCATAGAAAATTATCAAAAGCTATAGATGAAAAAAATTCAAAATCAATATCAATAGTAATTGCAGTAACTTATTATTGTAATTTTCGTTGCCCATATTGTTTTGAAAATGTATCAAGAAAAAATCTTAATGAATATAAAAAATCATTAATAACTAAGGAAGTAGTAGACGATATATTTACTTTTATAAAAAATAAAAAGGAAGATGGAATAGAAATTAATTCTATAATGCTTTTTGGGGGAGAACCTCTTCTTAAAGAAAATTTTGAAATAATAAAGTATATTGCTGAAAGAGGACAATTAGAAAGTGTTAAGATAGGTGCTGTGACTAATGGTTATGACTTAGATAGCTATTTTGAATTATGCAAAAATAATTTGATTTCTCATTTACAAATTACTATAGATGGTATAGGGAAGATTCATAATAGAAGAAGAGTTCATGCAGAAGGTTTTGATACATTTACTAAAATTGAAAAAAACATAGATTATCTTTTAGAAAATAGTAGTGTAGAAATTGAATCAATAGGTAATTATGATAATAAAAATATTTATAATATTAAGGAACTTATAGAGTTTTATAAAAGTAAAGGATGGAGTGATAATGATAGATTTTCATATTATTTTAGAAGTTTACATGCTTGTTATAAAACAAATAAGGAAGAAAAAATGGATGATTATATTTTAGGAGAATATTTAGATAGAGATGTAAAATTTAATCATGTAGTAAAGTATGATGAGATTAATAATCTTTTGAAAAGAATCTTTTTAGAAAAGAAAGTTCCATATCTATCTCCAGAATATTGTAGTGCTTGTGGAAGAATGTATGTTTTTGATTCTTATAGAAATGTTTATCCATGTTGGGAAACAGTAGGGATAGAAAATATGAAGATAGGAAAACTTACAGAAGGAGGCAATGTACTATTAAATAGTTTGTATAAAAAGTGGAAAGATAGAAAAACCTATAATATAGAAAGATGCAATGAGTGTTCATATTCACTTATATGTAGAGGGGAATGTCCAATGCATACTTATGTGAGCACTGGAGAAATGTATGATCCACAATGTGGCAATAATAAAAAAATTATAGATGAATCATTAATTTATAATATAGAAAAGAGTATATATGGAAAGTAATATGATTTTGTGTAAATTAAAGGAATCCGTAATTATAAGTGAATTTGATTGTGTAGAAGAAGATAGATATTTATTATCCTATAACAATAGAAATTGGAATATCTCAAAAGAAATGAAGATAATTATAGAAAATATCAATATATGTGATAGCTTTAAAGACGTGAAAGATAGAATAGATAATAACTACAAATTAAATATATCATTAAATCTAATTAAAAGTGTATATAAAGATTTTTTACTAAAAAATAGATTAATACAGATGGTAGATGAAGAAGAGCATGATAATATACCTTCTAAAAATGAGCTGTTATGGGCAAGGTTTACCATAGTTCCTGAAAGTATATTAAAACATATGAAATTTATGAAATTTCTATTTAGTAAAAAATCTGTTATGTTAAATATAATATTTTTTATCCTTATAAATGTTTTTGCTATATATAGATATCATAATAATTTAACAGTTGATACTATTATTTTACTTGAAGGCTCTGGAGTAATTTATTTTATTTTAATAAATGCAATTGTGACTCTTTTTCATGAAATAGGACATGCTGTAGCTTCTTTGAAATATGATGTCATACCTAAAAGAATAGGAGGAGCAGTATATTTATCTAAACCAGTTATGTTTACAGATGTTTCGTCTATTTGGAAACTTACTAAAAATCAAAGACAAGTAGTTAATTTTAGTGGCATGTATTTCCAGATGATAATGTCATCACTTATTGTTTTATATTTTTTGATTAATAAGGATTTTCAAAATTTAAACATAACAATAATAACAGAATTGTTAATATTGAGTAATTTTAATGTATTTATAAAAAGCGATGGTTATTGGATTTTGAGTGATTATTTAGGCATATCTAATTTCCATGATTTAATAGTTAAGAAGATAAAGAGAATATTTAAATGGGAAAATGAAAATAAAATTAAATTTGATAAGAAGATAAATATAGCATTGAATATATATTTATTGATTTTTTCAATGACTATAATCTTTATAGGATATATATTGTTAGAAAATGTGAAAGCAGCATTTAATAATATAAATAATATATTAACTATGGGAATAAGCTTTAATAATATTTTTTCATTTGCCTATAGTATCATACTCGTAGCGTTAATAATAGTATGCATAATTAATGTTATTAAAAAAGTTATTAGAATATGTAGAAGGAGTAATTATGTTTAGATATATTATTAAATCTTTAAAAAGTGAAAAAGCAACATCAATAGTATTATTAATACCTATTGTTGTATCTGTTTTTTTAATATATTTTTCTTTAATGATTAGTATAAACATGAATAATATAAGTGAGTTTAGAAATGAAGAGATTTTTCATAATTATACTTTTGCATTATGGAGTGACGTTAAGTTAGATGATGTAGAGCATGAAAAGTTAATAGAATATTTAAGTAAGTATAATTATTTAGAACGTAAGGTTTTGAATGTTGAATATAAGGATTCTTTAGTTACTGTTGCAGGTATTAATTATGATAATGAAGTAAGTAAGGGATTTATAGATAAAGAATATGATGGAGCTATTATTAATAAGGAATTTGCAGATAAGTTTCATTTAGAGACTGGAGATAGTTTAAAGATAAAATTAGAAGGTAAGGATCTTGAGATAAAGGTTAAGGAAATTGCTAATTTTGCAGCTATGGCAGGTAACAATGAAAATATTATGTTTATTCCAGAGCGTATTTTTGAAGGGGATAGGTATAGCAGTTATTTTGTTGTTGATGTAGATGAAGAAGATAACAGTGAGTTTAAGAAATATATTTATGATTCTTATAGTATGATGAATTTAAAGAGCAGTGAAGAGCAGCTTGATACTATGAAGGAAGAATACAATGATGTTGTTACTGGAATTATACTGCTTTCTTTATTATCTATTATAATAAGTTCTTTAATTGTTTATCATTCTTTTTATATGAGGATGTTTAAGGAACAAAAGAATATTGGCCAGATACGTTCCTTTGGAATAAGGGATAAGAGATGTTTTCATATATATTTGTATAAGAACTACATATTAGGTTTAATTGGTACTGTCATAGGAATAGTATTAGGAGTGATAGCCATATCTATTACTAGTCAGATGAATATAATTGAAAAGTGGAACTATATAGAGATAAGTAAGTTTAATGTTGTACCTCTTGCTATTTGTTTTGGCATTGAGTTCTTGAGTTTAACAAGTATATATTTTCTTGTAATTAGGAAGATAAAGAACTTTTCTATAATTCAAAATTTAAGGGAAAATCAAACTAATTTTAGGATAAAGAGGTTTAACTTGTATAAGACTGTTATTGGGTTATTATTCTTTGTAATTCTTTATATTGTAAAAATTGATGTTTTTAAGTTTTATGCAGATATGAATTTAGGTGTAAGAATGGGCTTTGCGTCCTTAGAAATTGTAGTTTTCTTTGCAGTATTGTTAAAGGTTTTGCCTGACATAATACATTATTTTAATAAGCTCATAGAAAAGGTTGTTATAAAGTATGATATGAAATCTATTATTTTTCCTTTAAAGAATTTTATTTCTAATGAACAGCAGATGATATCAACTCTTGTAGTTTTTGTAGCTTCTATAATAGTTAGTATAAGTATATATAGTTTATTTGATTCTTTTTCAAACTCTGTAAAAGAGGAAATAGGAGATACTTATAATTTTCAACTCCAGATTAATTCTCCCTATGAGTTAGATGAGAATCAGTACAATTTTATAAAGGGAATTGAAGATTTAGATTATATAGATAAAGGAGCTATTACATCTATAAAAATAGACGGAATAAATGTTGATTTGGAAAATATTAATCCTAAGGATTTTAGTAAATCTGAAAATAGGGATATTTCTTATTTAAAAACTGTAGAGTCTGAATCTAATAAGGATGTTATTCATGCTGTTGTAACTTCAAAGTTAGCAGATTATATGGGATGGGATGTAGGAAGCAGTCATTATGTAAAGCTTGGTGGAACTAATTATAAGTTTCAAATAGGACAAGTTATAGAAAGCAGTAGTTTCTTAGGAGAAAAGATTTATATATCATCTTCTTATTTATTAAAGAATTATCCTTATTGGCAATATGAATATAGAATTGGTTTAAAGGATTTATCTTCAGTGGATGAGGTTAAGAATAGTATAGATAATAAGTTTTCAGGGAAGTTAGCTGTTACTGATATTAATTCTTTTAAGGAAGAGATGATTGAAAAGGTTGTTGGAAACATTTCAGTTTTTAATTTAATATGTGCCTTAATTATTCTAGTATCATTTATTAGTGTAATAAATATTTTAGTGTTATATGTTAAGGAGCAAAAGGTAGTCTTTGCTTCAATGTTAGCTATAGGGTGTAAAAGAAATATGATATTTAAGTCAATTATTTTTGAATATTTATTGGTATTCATTTATGCAATTCTTTTTAGTATTGTACTTAGTCCTTTATTTTTAAAGATATTAATAGCTTGTATGTCAGCAGTTACAAGTAGGACCATAATATATAATTTTAATATTTCATTTTGCATCATAGTGTATTTAGTTATGTTTTTAGCTGCAGCTATTATTTCTGTAATATCAGGCTATGCTAGTATGAAAGTTAATGTTATTTCAACAATAAAGGAAAATACTTTTTAAGGAGATTATATATGATAAAAGTTGAGAATTTATCAAAGTTATATATGAATGGGGAAGTAGAAACAAATATAATTAATAATGCTTCTTTTACTATAGAAGATGGAGAGTTTTCTATGATTTTAGGACCTTCAGGAGCAGGGAAATCTACTTTGCTTTATTTATTAGGCTTATTAGAGGAATCAAATGGTGGATCTATTTATATTAATGATGTAGAAGTTAATAAGTTATCTGCAAATAAGCAAAGTGATTTTAGGCTTAATCATATAGGTTTTATATTTCAATTTTATAATCTATTGCAGGGCTTTAATATAATTGATAATGTTTTAACTCCAGTAATGTTATCTGGAAAGTCAGTAAAGAAGTACAAGACTTTAGCAGTTGAATATTTAAAGCAGGTAGGATTATATGAAAAGAGATTTAAGTATCCAAATGAATTGTCAGGAGGAGAGCAGCAGCGTGTAGCTATTGCTAGAGCATTAATTATGGAGCCTGATATTTTACTTGCAGATGAGCCTACTGGAAATTTGGATTCAAAGACTAGTTTGGAAGTTATGGAATTACTAAAGAAGATAAATAAAGAGAAGAAATGTACTATTGTTATGGTTACACATAATAATGAGTTGGTGAGTTATGCGGATAAGGTTATTACTGTAAAAGATGGACAAGTTAAAATTTAGGATATAGGGGAAGTATTATGGATATTGAAAAGTGCTTTGAAAGATTAAAACGAATATCAGAAATTGTAAATTATGAAGTTGATAATGAGATAAATAGGATATTGCAAGAAGATTGTAAATTATTTGATATACTAGAAAGTGTACCATATGCACTTTCAAGTGAAGGAAAAAGAAAACGTTCAGTTATGATTTATTTATGCTATTTATTAAAAAAAGAAAATTTTATACAGGATCTTAAGCATTTGGCTGTTTTCGTAGAACTTATCCAGACAGCAAGCTTAATACATGATGATATAATGGATAATTCATCTTTAAGACGGGATAAGGAAACTATAAATAAGAAATATGGTGTTAATACAGCAATTATAACTGGTGATTATTTAATTTTTAAGGCATTTAATCTATTGTCGAATTTGGATATTAAATATTATAAAAAGATTAATAAAATACTGGGAGAGGCATTTGAGAAAATGTGTTATGGTCAAGAACTGGAAAAGAAGTTTATTGGAAATGTAGAAATAACTTTATCTGAATATTATGAAATGATTTATATGAAAACAGCTATATTTATAGAAAAGGTATGTGAAGTTTCTTTAATTTTAGCAGATGCTAAGGAATATGAAATAGAAGCTATTAAAGCTTTTGGTAGATATTATGGAATAGCATATCAAATTAAAGATGACATTAAGTTTTTCTTAGATGAAAAAAGGGATAAGAGTTTGGAAAGTGACATAGATAAAAGGTTAGTAACTTTGCCAATAATATATGCATTGAAAAATGCTAGTATTGAAGATAAAGGGTATTTAAATAACGTTTATAATCTAAAAAAAGAAATAGATTATATTAAAATTAGAAAGACAGTAATAGAGTCAGGAGCTATAAAATATGCAATGAATGATTATGATAAGTATTTAAATAAAGCAGCTATTGAATTGAAAAAAATTAAATCTACTGAAATAGTTAATACTATATTAATGTTTATTAATAGGAAAGAGATTGAAGAGGTGGAAAAATGCCTGATATAGCTATTGTTGATAAAAAGGATAATATTATTGGTTTTATGGATAAGGAGAAAGTTCATAAAGAAAATATTTTGCATAGAGCATTTTCTATATTTGTTTTTGATAAAAAAATGAATTTGCTAATACAAAAACGTTCTAAGGAGAAATATCATTCAGCAGGATTATGGTCTAATTCATGTTGCAGTCATCAGCAAAAGGGTGAAGAGCTGGAGCAAGCTATTAATAGGTGCATGGAAAATGAATTAGGAGTTGTAATAAATAAAAGAATTTCTGTTGGTAAGTTTTATTATAATGTAAAGTTGGAGAATGGTATGAATGAAAATGAGATAGATAGGATATATATTGCATTTTATAATGGAGAGAAGCTTAATATTAATAAAGATGAAATAGAAAAGGTAGAATGGATAGATGTTGATAAATTAACTAAGGATATAGAATCATCATCAGAAAAGTATACATATTGGTTTAAGTATATATTGAAGGAAGTAATGCTTTGGGGAGATAAATAAAGTGTATAGGTCTGCTTAGAGAAAAGTAAAACTTTTTAAACTAATTTATACTAAGAGTCGTAGTATTAAAAACAAGGTGCTTATCTAGAAAAAAGATAGCATCTTATTTTTACGTACGTAATTTTATTTTTCATTTATTAATTTATGAACTAATCCAATAGAGCAATCAGAAATCTTTGCTATTTCTTTAATTGTTTTCCCATAAGATATATAACTTTTCATTTGTTAATTCTAATAATATTTATATCCCTCTTCAGCAGGAACTAAATAGACAAGGTTTTAAAAATAAGAATGGTAATCCTTTAGTGGTGGATAGAGTGACAGGAGAATTTACTCTCTCAGCATGTCCTCTTGTTAGAAAAGGAGCATGTGTTAACATTACTAGGTGGATTCAAGAAGAGCTTACTGTTGATGCTGATGGTATCTTTGGAGAGATAACAGAAGAGGCGGTAAGAAAGTGGCAACTGAGAGAAGGACTAGTTGATGATGGAGTTATTGGTATTAATAGTTGGAAGGTATTGCTTGGTAAACAGCATTTTATGGACTAGTTAAGAATATAGGGAAAGATTAATCTCCGAATACGAGTATTTTTATTAAGGAGATGATTGTTATGGGAGATTATACTTTGAGAATTAAAGAGCTTTACTTGTTTTTTAGAATGATATATAATTAATAAAAATTAATAAGAAAACAGTTAACCAAAAGGTAAGGCAGTATAAATTTTTAAGTTTATGCTGTCTTACTTTTTTTATTCGATAGGAAATTATATTTGTAATGAAGTTGTGGATAAGTCGTCTGTTTGTATTCTATAACTATGTTTGAAGCATCGAATAAAAAATGAAATTATAGTGCCGCAAGAGAACCAAAAAGCAAAATAAGTAAATTAAATTTTTATAGGGAATTATTTTGCTTTTAGAACCTCTTGCATGGCTGAAAAAAATCGACGGCTCCGCAAGGTCGCCTTGGCGATTTTTTTAGTTAGATAATATACTAGTAGTGTAAGTATGTATTAGTATCTATTATTTTAATAGATCCATTTCTTTTAATTTACTTTCAATCCGTTTAAAAAGGCTATGAGTTATATTTGTGCTTCGTTTTAGTCTTATTATACATGGTTCGGATATTCCTAAGTATTTAACCATATCAGAGTTAGTCAGGTTATTTGCTTTCATGTATTCGCAAAATTTTATGTTAGCATCTGAAAGAACATATCTTGTATAATTATCAATTTTAATATCATCTTTGAATACTTTATAGAAGGCTCTTATTGTTTTATGGCTGAGATTAATTTTACTTCTTTCAATATGTCTGATGTTTTCAGCTGATATACCAATTAAAGAAGATAGCTCCTCAGCGGTCATACCTCTTTGAAGTCGTAATTTTCTAAGAATAGCACCAGTTGAATCATCCTCTTCAACCTTATAAACTTCTTTATGCGTAATCTTAAAATCTATTTTGTCATTATAGGTTGCAATATGAGAAGAGTTGCACATGCAACCTTGTATGATGTAAATAGGATTGAAGGAGAAGTTAAAGATTATCTAAAAAATATGGGCATTGAACTTCATATGGAAGAGCGTGTTAGAGATGTGGAGTTTGATGGCCATAAAATTAAAGGTATATATTTAGCAGATGATACCTATGTTGAGGGTGATATATTTATAGAAACTACAGGAACAACAGGACCTATGGGAAATTGTTTAAGATACGGAAATGGATGTTCTATGTGTATTTTAAGATGCCCTGCCTTTGGACCTAGAATAAGTATAAGCCAAAGATGTGGAGTTCAAGATATTCAAGGGGAGAGAGCAGAAGATGCTTTAGGAGCTATGTCTGGTTCTTGTAAGCTTGCAAAGGAGACTTTATCTTATGAAATAAATAAAAAGCTTAAGGAAGAGGGAGTAGTTGTTTTAGAGGTTCCCAAAGAGGATGTAAACTATGATAAGCTTAAATCAAAGGTTTGCCAGCAATATGCTTTAAAAGAATTTGCAGAGAATATTGTTCTTTTAGATACAGGTCATGCTAAACTCATGACAACCTATTATCCACTAGAGAAGTTAAGAAAGATAAAAGGTTTAGAACATGCAAAATATATAGATCCTTATGCAGGCAGTAAAGGTAATTCCATGAGATATTTATCAGTAGCTCCAAGAACAAACGATATGAAGGTTACTGGAATAGATAATCTTTTTTGTGCAGGAGAAAAGAGTGGTCTTTTTGTAGGTCATACAGAAGCCATATGTACAGGAACCCTTGCAGGTCATAATGCAGTAAGGATGGCAATGGGAATGCCTCTTTTAATACTTCCTTCATCAATAGCTATAGGTGATATTATAGCTTATGAAAATGAAAAGTCTAAATCAAGGGAAGGAAGAAAAGAAAGATATACTTTTGCAGGAGCAGGATATTTTAAGAGAATGCAGCAAAAAGGCCTTTATACCCTTGATATTAAGGAAATTAATAAGAGAATAGATAAGCTTAATTTAAGTGGAATATTTAATATAAAGCTATGTTAATTTTTAATACAGGAAATTAAGTTTAAAAAAGCTAACTTTTTGGAGGTTAGCTTTTTTATTTTTAAAGTTCCATCTCTATCCATTTAGCTAGTTTTTTTATAGTTTCCTCATTTCTTCTAAAATAAGTATATTGTCCAATACACTTTGATTCAACAAGCTCTGCTTCTTGCATTATAGACAGAAACTCTGATATAGTTGATTGACTTAATCCAGATGCTTTCTTTATAGAACTTACACATACACCGCCTTTAAAGTCATCTGCATCAGATAGGTGCTGAACATCAAATTTATCTTTAGGATCTTTTAGCCACAGTAATATATTTAATCTATTTTTATTTCCTAAAGCCTTAAAAATTTTTATTTTATCCATGTCTACTTCCTTTCACCCAATCAATTTTTACTAAATATAATTCTACACTAAATTTAAAAAAAACCTAAGAGGAATTTTTATTAAATAAATTTTTAAAGAGGCTTTCTTGACAATTATAAAAATAAGTACTAATATTTATCGTATCGGTAAAATCCGATATGATAAATATTTTTTTATTTATCTCATAAACTAAAATTACCAAAGATAATATAACCCTATACAAACTAAGGAGGACTTAAGATATGCATTATGAAGGACCAATATAGACCACCAGTTGAAGCAGATACACTTTTATTACAAGTTACTGTAGGATGTGCACATAATAAATGTACATACTGTTCAATGTATAAAGATGTATGCTTTAAAATGGAACCGCTAGATCAAATAGAAGAAGATTTAAAAGAAGCAAAAAGTATTTATGGAAGTCTTGAAAGAATATATTTAGTAAATGGTGATCCTTTTGTTTTAAAGGCTGACTATTTAAAGGATATAGCTCTTAAGATAAAAGAGTACTTCCCAGAATGTAAAACAATAACAATGTATGCTTCAATTCAAAATATAAAAGCAAAAACTGATGAAGAATTAGCTGGATTACAAAGCTTAGGAATAAATGATTTATATGTAGGAGTAGAATCAGGAGTTGATGAAGTTTTAGCTAATATAAATAAGGGACATACTCTTGAAGAAGCTAAAGTTCAATTAGAAAGATTAAATAAAGCAAAGATTGGTCATAGAGCACTACTTATGTTAGGCGTAGCAGGACAAGGCAACGGACAGGTTAATGCTATGGAAACTGCTAAATTTTTAAATGAAACTAAACCAAACCTTATATGGGTTGGAACTTTAGGAGTATTTGAAGGAACAAAGATGGCTAAAGATGTTGAAGAAGGAACCTTTGTAGAAGCTACAGAAATAGAAAACTTAATGGAATTAAAAACATTAATTAATAATATTGAATTAGAAAATGTTCCTTTCTACTGCGTACATACTACTAATGTTATACCAGTATTAGGAGTATTACCAAGAGATAAAGAAAAGATGTTAAGACAAATAGATGAAGGTATTGAAAAGCTTGGATTTGACTATTTATCTACAACATTTAGAAGAGATTCTAAGAATAATTAATAAAAATTAAAAAAATAGATTCAAGGAGTAAAACTCATATGAAAAAAATAATAGTCTTAAACGGAAGTCCAAGAAAAAATGGAAATACATCTACATTAATAAAAAAGTTTTGTGAAGGTGCTGAGGAAAAAGGTAACATCTGCAAAGTTTTTAATCTTCATGAAATGAATTTAAATGGATGCCAAGGATGTTTTGGGTGTGATAAAAATAGAGAAAATCCATGTGTTCAAAAAGATGATATGTTAGAAATATATGAAGCTTATAAAGAAGCAGATGTTGTAGTTTTAGCATCACCTCTTTATTATTGGCATTTAAGTGGTCAACTAATTGTTGCATTAAATCGTCTTTTAGCTGTTATGAGAACTAGACAAGGATATAGCATTGACAAAAAGGAAGCAGTACTTTTAATGGCAGCAGAAGGATTTGGATTTAAATTAGCACTAGACTACTATAATACTTTAGTAAGTCATATTTCATGGAAAAATAGAGGATACATATGTGCCGGTGGTGTTAATAATCCAAAGGATATTTTAAATAGCAAAGAAATAATTGAAGCATATGAATTAGGAAGATCTATTTAAATTTAAAAGAGAAAATTAAGTAAAATAAAAGCTGGCTTATGCTATATACATAGGTCAGCTTTTGCAATTAAAGTAATTTGTAAAATATATATTAATATGATAAAAATTATAAATCTGTAGTTTATTTATATAATAATGTATAATTAATAGTATAAATAAAAATTCTAAGGAAAAGTATATAAATAACAGATTGGAGTGATAATATGTTTGGACACTGGTTAGATAAAATACTTAAAGGTGCTGCTAATATACAAAGATGGCAGGGAAGGGTTACTATATGTAAAAATAATGATAGTGGTCATATGTGGGCTGTTTCTGTAATTGCTGATGGCCTTGCAAGATGGGAAATGGAGAAATTTAATAATACTGTTGATGTGGAGCTTCTTCTAAAAAAATGCATATTTCACGACTGTCTAGAAGTAGAAACTGGAGATATATTATCTGGTGTAAAAAGAAAGACAAAGGCAATGAGTGATGCTATTGAAAATGTAGAGGAAATATTATATGAAGAAAGAATTAAAGATATAATTCCTCCAACATGGAGAGATGAATATAAGGGATATCTTTTAGATCCTAAGGATGGAAAGAAAACCATAGAAGGGAAAATTGTTGCATTAGCAGATAATATAAGTGCTCTTTATGAATGTATTCAGGAAGTTAAGCTTGGAAACAGATCCTTTGAACCCTATTTATCAGAAATAGCAAGGGATATTTTAAGCATTGATTTAGAAAGTGGAAAATATTTTATGAAACATGCTTTATGTGACTTTGGTCTACCTATTGAAGCTTATGGAGAAGAAGTAGTTCAGTTTGTAAACTCCTATGATAAAGAATAGAAATTAATATTTTAAGGTAACAAGCAGCAGTGAAAAATCACTGCTGCTTGTTAAAAATGAATAATTTGAGTTTTGGATATAATAAATTAAGAACGCTAGGTGATTCATCTGGCAGAATGAATTGAAAAAATTAATTTAATATATCCAAAGTTTGAAAACAAAAAATGAAACTTATCAATTTTAATTATTAACATATTAAAAAAATTTATACATAAATTTATGATAAAATTTAATATAAGAGAATTTACTGGAAAGAGGTTAATATATAATGAATATTTTAGTTATAGGCAATGGTTTTGATGTAGCTCATGGACTACCAACTAGATATATAGATTTTATAAAGTTTTTAAAATATTTTATATACTATGATAGTGCATTTTTACTTGAAAAATTTTACAGTCAAGTAACCAAACAGAATCCTAAGCTATTTTTAATGACTCAAAAATTTCTTCTATC
>NZ_FPBY01000130.1 GCF_900116755.1 Clostridium sp. DSM 8431 | reverse complement strand
TACAAAATAGGACACGATGAATAAGGAAAAATCTCGATATGGGTATAATTGTCCATATTTTGAGTAGCAGGATGTGAAAATGAATAATCCAATAGCGTTTGAATTGTTTGGTTTAGAAATCAGATGGTATGGAATATTAATTGCAATAGGTGTTTTAGTTGCTTTAGCAGTAGCATCTTATAATTGTAAGAAGCTTAAACTAAATTTTGATATGGTGACAGATGGATTCTTATGGACTTTTCCTTTTGCAATTATAGGAGCTAGATTATATTACGTAATATTTCAGTTTAATGATTATAGGGATAACTTAGCTGATGTGTTTAATATACGTCAAGGAGGACTTGCTATTCATGGAGGTTTAATTGCTTCCTTAATCGTAGTAATTATTTTTGCTAAGGTTAAAAAGATAAATTTAGCAAAGTATATGGATGTAGCGGCACCTTCAATTGTATTAGCTCAGGCCATTGGAAGATGGGGTAATTTCATGAATGGTGAAGCTCATGGAGGAGTAGTTAGTAAGGAATTTATAAGTCATTTTCCAAAGTTTATTCAAGATGGGATGTATATTAGAGGATTATATTATAATCCAACATTTTTATATGAATCTTTATGGAACATTTTAGTTTTCATAATACTAATGATTATTTTATATAAGAAAACAGATAAGCAAGATGGTTATGTAGTTTGTAGTTATATTTTACTATATTCATTAGGAAGAGTATTTATTGAAGGATTAAGAACAGATAGCTTAATGCTTGGAAGCATTAGAGTTGCTCAATTAGTAAGCGGAATGGGAATAGTAGCAGGAATCATAATAATGCTTATATTAAAGATAAGAAGAGATAGTTCAAAATAATTGTGAAAGAAGCTTTTTATTTAGTGTTAATCTAAGTTAAAAGCTTCTTTTTTGTGCTATTTATAAATTGAATACATAAGTATAAAAATATATAATATAGTAATAGAGAAATGTTTCTATTGAATAACAATAACATTTGTGCTAGAATGATAAAGTATCAAAATTGTATAATTAATTAACTAAATGCATATTATAAATGTAATGGAGATTATTTAGGTATGGAGAGATGTCTGAGTGGTTGAAGGAGCACGCCTGGAACGCGTGTATAGGGGTTTACTCTATCGTGGGTTCAAATCCCACTTTCTCCGCCAATGCCGTGCTAGATGGGAAGTTAGCGGTGTCTTGTAACCTGCAATCCGCTATAGCAGGATTTAATTCTCTAGGGAGGGTATGCCGAGTATGGTCTGCCCCATGCAAGTGGTGTTGATAGTCGGGTCCCACGCAACGGAACCCATGAACCTCGTCAGGTCCGGAAGGAAGCAGCGATAAGTGGTCACTTTCGTGTGCCGTGGATTAATCTGGCTTGAGCTAACTACATGGGTAACGCATATGAATCATATTCGAACTAGAGTGCACGGTTTATAATTTTGATATAAAGACCTTCTTTACAAAGGAAGGCTTTTTTTATGAAAAATTTAGATTAATTTTGGGTTACTCTTCAATAGGATTAACAATATAGGACAATAGGATAAGAAAGGAGCTGTACACTATTTAGTGATACAGCTCTTTTCTTATCTTTTATCTTGATAAATTTATAAATTCATATGAAAGATTATCTTTTTCGTTAATTAATTCTCCTGAACTCTCATCTATGTTCCATTCATCGAAATTAATTTCAGGGAAGTAAGTATCTCCTTCAAAATTTTTATTTACTTTTGTAAGATACAATTTACTACAGTATGGTAACAATAAATTATAAATTTCGCCACCTCCGATTATAAAAACTTCGCTCCCTGAGTTTTCATACATTTTCATAACTGTTTCGACATCATGTACAACAGTTACCTCATCTGAATCAACTTTATAATTTTTATCTCTAGTTAAAATTACATGATGACGGTTTGGTAGTGGTTTTGGAAAAGATTCGAAAGTTTTTCTTCCCATTATAATTGTGTGTCCTGTAGTAATACTTTTAAATCTCTTTAAGTCATCAGATATATGCCATAATAATTTATTGTCGCCACCAATTACATTATTGCTAGCAACAGCCACAATAGCAGAAAACATTAAACAGTTACCTCCATTTTTATTGCATCATGATGCTTGTAATTTTCTAGTTTAAAATCATCTGGTGTAAATGCATAGAAGTCTTTTACTTCTGAGTTCATCCAGAAAGTTGGAGCTTCATATGCTTCATTTTCTCTTGTAAGTTGTAATTTTAATCCTTCAACTTGGTTTTCATAAACGTGAGCATTATTTATTACGTGAGTTAATAATCCTGGTTTAAGTCCTGCAACTTGTGCTAACATGTGAGTTAAAACTGCAAACTGACATGTGTTAAAAGGAACACCAAGTCCCATATCTCCAGAACGTTGAACAAGCATACAGTTAAGTCTACCATCTGTAACATCCCACATTGTTAAGAAGCAACATGGTGCTAAGTTCATTTCAGGAAGATCTGCCCAGTTCCAAAGATTTAACATCATTCTACGGTCTTGAGGATTATTTTTTAAAGCATCTATAAGGTTATCTATTTGGTTGAATTTTTTTATTTGGTAACCATATGCCTTGCCTATAGTTCCATCTTCACCTTCCCATTCATTCCAAACCTTAACATTCATTTTTCTAAGCTCTTCAACTACATTAGATTGTTTTTGATATATCCAAAGCATTTCTTTTACTGAAGTTTTGAAAGCAACAAATTTAGTTGTTAGTATAGGAAATTCTTTTGAAAGATCAAATTGCATAATTTGATGTGGAAGTTTATATGTGGCAACAGCTGTTCTATTCTTATCATAATAACCATTTTCTAATATGTTTCTAACTATTGAAAGGTATTGTCTGTCATAACTACTCATAATTTTTTTCTCCTTAAACACAAAATTTTAATCTTATATTATTATACATAACATAGGTTACATAACATAGAGTAAAGAAACAAATATACTAAAAAACTATAATTAGTGTATAATAGTAAGTAATATTAGTTATTGACGATAGAGAGGTGGATGCCTTGGCTTATACAGCTTTATATAGAGAATGGAGACCAAAGAATTTTGAAGATGTAGTAGGACAGGAATATATTACAACAACATTAAAAAATCAGATATTAAATGATAGAATTGCACATGCATATCTTTTCTGTGGTACTAGAGGAACAGGAAAGACTTCTACTGCAAAGGTAATGGCTAAAGCACTAAATTGTTTAAACCCACATGATGGAGAGCCATGCAATGAGTGTGAAATGTGTAAAAAAATCAATGATGGATTAGCAATAGATGTAACAGAATTAGATGCTGCATCAAATAACGGAATAGATAGAATTAGAGATATTATTGAAGATTCTAAGTATCCTCCACAAGAAGCAAAGTATAAAGTTTACATAATGGATGAAGTTCATATGCTGTCTATTGGGGCAGTTAATGCATTCTTAAAGACATTAGAAGAACCTCCAGAAAACGTAATATTTATATTAGCAACAACAGATCCTCAGAAATTACCTATTACTATTTTATCAAGATGTCAGAGATTTGACTTTAAGAGAATAGGTAATGAAAAAATCGTTGCAAGACTTAGAAAAATAGTTGATGCTAAAGGAGTTTTAGCAGAAGATAAGTGTCTTGAACTTATTTCGAGAGTTTCTGATGGAGCAATGAGAGATTCATTAAGTATATTAGACCAGGCTATTTCTATGGGAGATGGTGCAGTAGAGTATAGCTCTCTTATTAATATGCTTGGATTAGTAACTAATGAACATTTATTTAATTTAACTTCTGCAGTTATTGAAAGAAATATAGAAAAAGCTATGGTTATAATAGAAGACTTAGTTTTTGCAGGTAAAGATATTCACTTATTTATTAAAGATTTAGTTGAGCATTTTAGAAATCTATTAATGATTAAGGTAACAAATAATCCAGAAGAAGTTTTAGATATGTCTTTAGAGAATATTGCACGAGTAAAGGAACAAGGTGCAAGAATAAGAGTAGAAGAAATAATGAGAGATATAAGAATACTTCAAGAGGCAGAAGGAAATGCAAAGTTAAGTAAACAGGCTCGTTTATATTTAGAACTTGCTATAATAAAGATGTGTAAAATAGAATATGATACATCAAATGAAATTATTTTAGCTAGACTTAATAGAATGGAAGAGGCTTTAAAGAGTGGAAAGATTGCAGTTTCAGCTCAGGTAGCACCTCAAGGTGACAATAAAAATGCACAATCATCTAGTAAGACTCCTATAAAGCGTACAGCTTCAGCACCAGTATCAAGTGTAAAAATTGAAGAAAATAGAGATTCTAAGCTTAGTATTACTGATGTACAAAGAGCATGGCAGGATATATTAGAAGCATTTAAAGCAAGAAGAGCAATGGTTATTTATGCTTCTATAGTTACAGGAAGACCAGTAGCATGTCAAAATGGAGTTATTACTATTCAATATGGTGATCAATTTGCCTTTAATAAGCAGAGACTTGAGAAAACAGATAATTACAAAGTTGTTAATGAAGTGGTTTCTGAAGTTTTAAGAGAAAATGTAAAGGTGAAGTTTGTAGTTGAAGATGGAGGAAGGGATGAAAGAACTCCTGAAGATGTATTACTTGATGCCTTTGGAGAATCCTTTGTTGAAATAATTGATGAGTAAAATTTAAATAGTATTGTAGTAAAAAATACTATATAATAAAAAATAGATTTAATATTAAGGAGGAAGTTATTATGGCAAAAGGCGGATTTGGTGGCTTCGGCGGAGGCAACATGAATAACTTAATGAAACAAGCTCAAATGCTTCAAAAGCAAATGCAACAAGCACAAAAAGAAATAGAAGAATCAGAATTTGAGGCTTCCGTTGGTGGTGGAGCTGTTTCAGTAAAGGTTAATGGAAAGAAAGAACTTTTAAGTGTTAATATTAAGCCAGAAGTTGTAGATGAAGATGACGTTGAAATGTTAGAAGACTTAGTACTTAGTGCTGTTAATGAAGCATTAAGAAAAGCTGATGAAAATACAGCTAATAAGATGGGTAAATTAACAGGCGGAATGAATATGCCAGGTTTATTCTAATATTAAATTACAATAGGCATACAGCACAGCGGGGCTTGTATGCCTTATTTTTAACTTATAAGTTTTGAAGGGATGTTTTAGTATGGATTTTTATCCAGTTGCAATAGAAAAATTAATAGAGGAATTTGCAAAGCTACCAAGTATAGGACAAAAAACTGCTCAAAGGTTAGCTTTACATGTTTTAAATTTACCAGAAGATGAAGTTAAAGAGTTTGCAGATGCTTTAGTTAAAGCAAGAGGAACTATAAAGTATTGTTCTGTATGTGGAAACTTTACTGATAAGGACCCTTGTGCTATATGTGGAAACCCTAATAGAGATAAGAGCATTATTTGTGTTGTTGAACAACCTAAAGATATTATGACTATGGAAAAAGTTAAAGAATATAATGGAATGTATCATGTGTTACACGGAAATATTTCACCAATGCATGGAAGAGGGCCTCAAGATATAAGAATAAGAGAACTTATATCTAGAATGAATGAAGATGTTAAGGAAGTAATATTAGCTACTAACCCTAATATAGAAGGTGAAGCTACAGCTATGTATATATCAAAGGTATTAAAGCCTTTAGATGTTAAGGTTACAAGAATAGCTTCAGGACTTCCTGTTGGAGGAGATCTTGAATATGCTGATGAAGTTACTTTATCTAAAGCATTAGAAGGAAGAAAAGAGCTATAAAAAGGGAGGATCTAAGAATTTATCTTAGATCCTATAAATAGATAGATGGGAGTTTTAGAAGTTTTGTTTGATAATGAGTGAAAAGCTTCTTATACAATCAATATACGTTTATATAGAAAAAGTGTTACTGCTAAAATATAATAAATTGAATAAAATACAAAAAAAGTGTTAATACTCTAAATAAAATTTTGGAGGCGAAACATGAATAAATTAAATATTTTAGAATATATTTTGAAATTAATACGTAAAGATGTACAAGAGGATAGTGAGCTCATTAGTGAAATAGAATATGCTTTAATTGAAATAGATACAGCAAAAAACATATTTAATAATGTAAGTGATTCTAATCTTATAGAAGTAGCTATATATTCTGAAGATGCTGCAACAAGACGTTTTGAACACTTATTAAAAAAAGCTAAGGAAGAAGGAATTTCAGTTAGCAAAGCCCATATGATAGATAAATATTTAGAAATAGCAGAATAGTAAGAAGTGGGGGGAGTGTTTTTTTGGAACTAATGATTTATGGAATAATAGGAATAGTTGCTTTGGTAGTATTAATAAAGCTTTTTAAATGGCCATTTAAAATATTGTTAAATGGTATTTTCGGAATCTTCCTATTATATATAGTTAATTTTTTAGGAGCTGGTTTTGGAATTCATATAGGTATTAATATAGTAACTGCTTTAATTGCTGGTATATTAGGAATACCTGGAGTGGCAGCTCTTATACTACTTTCATTATTGTTTTAAGATAAATAGCCTGTAAAGTAATTAATAACAATTACTTTGCAGGTTATTTTTTAATGTCTAAGAAAATGTAAAATTTTCAAGTGAGTAAAACTTGATAAATATGTGATTTCAGTAAGATGGGAAAGACATTAAAAAGATAATTGTAGTGCCGCAAAAGAAAGCTGCTTCCTGCACTAAAAAGCGTGACGTCAGCCACTTTGTTTTTTAAGCTTATTTTAAGAAAATATTAAGGATGATAACCAGAAATTATTAAGTTTTGGAAGTTATTATATATTTTATAGATAGGGAGGGAAAATAATGAATGTTTTAGAAGTTAAATCTTTAAAGAAAGTCTTAGGAAAAAGAGAGATAATAAAAGACTTGAGTTTTTCAGTTGAAGAAGGAGAAGTGTTTGGAGTCTTAGGTCCGAATGGAGCTGGTAAGACTACTACTATAAGAATGTTGACAGGCTTAATATCACCTACTAATGGAGATATTTTAATATGTGGAAACAGTGTATTAAAGAATAAAGAAAAGGCATTAAAGAATGTTGGAGCTGTAGTTGAAAATCCTGAGTTATATAAATATTTATCAGGAATAGAAAATTTAATGCAGATTGCAAGAATAAGAAAAGTTCCAAAAGAAGAGATTGAAAAACTTATAAAATTAGTAGGGTTAGAAGATAGAATTAATGATAAAGTTGGTAAGTATTCTTTAGGGATGAAGCAAAGACTTGGCCTTGCAGCTGCTTTAATAGGGGATCCTAAATTGTTAATTTTAGATGAACCTACAAATGGATTAGATCCTTCAGGAATATTAGATTTTAGAGAAATTGTTAAGAAAGCTGCAAGAGAAAGAAAGATGGCAGTTTTTATATCATCTCATATATTAAGTGAGATTCAAAACTTATGTGATAAGGTTGTATTTATTAATGATGGAGTTATTAAATCTGTAGAAAGTATTAAAGAGCATAGTTTAAAAACTAAATTAGACAGTATGACTTTGGTTATAGATGGAAATATGGAGAAGGCTGTGAAGGTATTAAATGAAGTGAAAACTGTCAATTCTGCAAAAGTTATGGAGGAAAATATTCATTTGTTATTACAATCAGGAACAATAAATGAGGTATTAAAAGTATTAATAGATAACAATATAAGAATATTAGAGATATATAAAGATAGAAATGAGTTAGAGCAAAAATATATTGAACTTGTTGAGGGGGGAGCAAGATAATGATTTTAACATTAGTAAAAAATGAACTTATAAAAACATTTAGCAAGGCAAAGACTTGGATTATATTTGCACTATTTGCTGTTTTTATTACAGGAATGAGTTTTGTATTTTATAAACAAAGTAAACAAACAGAATTCTATATGTCTCCAGAACATCAGCTTGAAAATTTCAATAGACAAAAAGAATCTAATAATGAAGAGATTAAGCGCTTAGAAAATAATAATGATGAAAAATCTAAGGAAATGATAGCTTCAATGGAAGCAAGTAATAAAAGTTTAGATATGGATATAGCTAAGTATGAAAAGATTGTTAATAGTAGCGAAGAAGAACGATGGAAAATGGAATTAAATTTAGAAAAGGAAGAATTAACAGCTAATATTAATGAAGGAAATATTTCAGAATCACTTAAAGAATATAGTGAAGAAAGATTAGAGGAGATTAATAAATTTTTAGATAATAATGAAAAGCCTATTGAATCATGGATGTTTGATGGGGTGAATTTTGCAAAAGGTATCATGAAAATACTTGGGATGGTTATTTTAGCAGCAGGAATAGCTGTGTTTATGAGTGATGTAGTTTCTGGAGAAGCAACTCCAGCAACATTTAAGTTTTTATTAGTTCAGCCAGTATCAAGAGGAAAAATAATTTTATCTAAGTTTATATCTATTGTTATTACTGTAGTTGGATTAATTGGATGTTTAGAGATTATAGCTTTTGGAGTTATTAGTGCCATAGCAGGTGCTAAAGGTGGAAAAATGCCTTTAAGAATAGGTGTGGAATATATGTGGGATTATAATAACTTAACTGATGCAGGACTTCCTACATTAACTCAAGTAAATGGAAGTGGCATTATGTCTACAAGAGGAACTGCTCTGCTTCAAGGATTCTTATTGCAAATTTTATTTATAATAGCATGTTGTGCATTTATATTTTTAATATCAGCAATATTTAATAGCAGTATGATAACAATGGCTGTATCAGTAATTATTCCCGTTGCAGTAACAATGAGCAGTTTAATTTCAAGTGGAGTATCTAAAATAGCACATCTTATATTCTTTAACTATGGATCAACTGTTGAAGTAATTACGGGAGATATTGTTCAAGCATTCCAAAATCCTAATATTACTCTTCAATTTGGAATTGTAATAATGTGCTTAACAATTGTAATAAGCTATTCTTTAGCACATTTTATATTCTGTAAAAAAGATATACTAGCTTAAAAAACATGGACTTGCACTTTATGGATGCAGGTCCATTTTTTTATTGTGATAAAAATGTATAATATATAGTGAGTACTAGGTGTATAAATTAGATTTATAGAATGGAGATGGTGTTATGCCAGCAGGTACAGGTGTAAATTGCAGTGATTGTCCTGATAAGAGAGATGGGAAGTGTAATGGAGACGACGTACAATGTTTATGTTATAAGTGTCCAAGAAGATTAGCACAATGTATGTGTGTGAAATATTGTAGAGAAACAGAGTCTGTTCTTTATTTTGACAAATAAACAAATAATATTTAAAACTTAATATTATTAAGTGTATGGGTATGTTTTTATTTTATAAAAAGAAAAATAAATCGTACCTATATTTTTTATTCTAAATTGTTGGAATAAACTTATAATATATTTATTTTATGTATTAAATTCATTATAATTATCATATAACTAAAAAAAAGAATGTTTAAGAATATATTGACATGGAAGAAAAATGATATTAAGATATTAATTAATAAACACAAAAAAATTTAATATTATAATAACAAAATTAAATATTTAAAATCAAAATAACAAAGAGGTTGTAATAATATATTTAATTTTTTTATATAACTTCTTTTTTATTATAAACAGAAAAAAGCGATTTTTGGAAGAAAATGGCGATAAGCTAAGTAAAGACCAGCTAATAATAGTCAAGTAAATTTTAAAAAATAATATTTTTTAAAAAAGGGT
>NZ_FPBY01000213.1 GCF_900116755.1 Clostridium sp. DSM 8431 | reverse complement strand
ATGGCTAAGTCGGGAATTTACGCCTTTGGAGTGTTATATCAAACTAAAGTAGTAGGTGATTTATTCATTACAAAATAGGACACGATGAATAAGGAAAAATCTCGATATGGGTATAATTGTCCATATTTTGAGTAGCAGATATTATTTTTATGAAGAGAATAGATTGTATAGAAGCTGTTATTTTTGACATGGATGGAGTAATATATGATACAGAAGCTTTTTATTTAAAACATTGGATTCAAGTTTTTAATGATTTTGGTTATGAGATGAAAAAAGATATATATGTAAATGCTATGGGGAGAGGTAGAAAAAAAGTTAAGGAATACTTTAAATCTATTTATGGTGAAAACCTACCTATAGATGAAATGTATAAGGTTAAGGATAAGTTATTATTTGATGCTATAAAAAATAAAGAAATTCCTTTAAAAAAGGGGGCTATTGAGCTTTTGGAATTTCTAAAAAGTAAAAATATAAAAACTGCCTTAGCTACATCAGCAAAAAGAGAAAGACTAGATATTCAACTTGAAGGAAGTCCTATAGTAAAGTATTTTAATGCTATTGTATGTGGGGATGATGTTGTTAATTCAAAACCAAACCCTGAAATATTTTTAAAGGCAGCAAATCTTATAGATAGTGATCCTGTAAAGTCTATAGTAATAGAAGATTCAGAAGCAGGAATTAAAGCAGCTCATGATGGAAATATGATTGGTTTGCATGTTGAAGATTTAAAGGAAGCTGATGAGAGTATAAAGGAAAACGCTTATATGCTTTTTAAAGATTTAATAGAAATTAAAAATTATTTAGAAGGAGTGCTATAATATGATTTTTTATTTTACAGGTACAGGAAACTCTGGCTTTTTAGCTGAAAAGTTAGCAGAGTCTCTTGATGATAATATTATTTCCGTTTCAAAACTTATGAAGAGCAATGGAAGTTTTAAGTTTACATTAAAAAAAGATGAAACTATAGGTTTTGTATTCCCTGTTTATGCATGGGGACCACCTAAGATGATAGAAGAGTTTATTAAAAAGGTTGAATTTGAAAACTTTAATAATAATTATACTTTTTCATTAGCATGCTGTGGTGAAAATGTAGGAAATACTATGAAGCTTATGGAAAAGAAGTTGTCTTCAAAGAATATGGAGCTTTCATGTGGATTTTCTGTTGTAATGCCTAATAACTATATTATAATGGGAGATGTTGATTCTAAGGAAAGAGCTAATAAAAAAATTGAAGAAGCTTCTACTAAAATCCTAAAAATAGCTGAAGTTATTAAAAATAGAGAAAAAGGAGTTTTTGAAGTTACTAAAGGTATTTTTCCTTCAATATTAACAGGGGTTATTCATCCTTTATTCCTTAATGGTGGAGCTGATACTAAGAAATTTACTGTTAGTAGCGACTGTACAGGCTGTGGAATGTGTGAGAGAGTTTGTACATGTGGCACTATAAAGCTTGTTAATAATAAGCCTGTGTGGGGAGAAAAGTGTAATCAATGTCTTGCATGTATTCATTATTGTAAAGCAAAAGCAATTCAATATGGAAAAGGTACTGTTAAGAAGGGGAGATATGTTAATCCATACTTCAAAAACTTTAATGACAGATAAGGATGTTTTTGTTAATAAATTAACAGAATTAATTATAAATTCCATGAAAATTGTATAACATTATGTAAAAACATATAGAATAAATAGAAGTTTTTAAGCGTAAAATAAAACATATGAAATAATTTAAAAAAGGTGTAATTTTCATGGATAGGAATCAATTAATTTCAGAGATTGCGGCTAAGGAAGATAATAATACTTATAAGCTTATTTTAAAAACTAATGGAAAGTTTGAACTTATAGAAAAGGAAAAATGGCTTGATAATGAGGATTGCTATGATTATGTTACTGACTGGGAATATTTTTTCAAAGGTGATAATTATGTAGGAAAAAATGCTTCTAAGGATGAAAATTATATAAGTGATATTTATCTTTGGGCTGAAGAAGCTTGGATTAGATATAAAAAATTTGGTGAAAGAAAGATTATTAATTTGTACTTATTGTAATATTCTATATATGGGACTTGTATCGAAATTCTTTTGATGCAGGTCTCGTTTTTTGTCTTCAAGAAATATACTTTTTGATATTAAGTATAATTAAATTAAATACGATATATAAAATATAGTTTGATAAAAAGAGGAGAATTTATGATTATAGATATAGTATTAGCTCATGCTGACGGTAGAGGTGGTCTTGAAAAAGTATTGATATTAGTTAGCAATGAACTTAAAAAAAGAGGATATAAAGTAAGAGTGATTCAAGTTTTTGAATCAATACATAAGGAATGGAAAAGTGAAATGGATGAGTTTTATTCTTTAAAGCCCTATAGCAAAGAATTTCTTGTAAGTGATTTAATTGAAAGTTATGATGATTTTATAAAAGAAAATGGGAAACCAGATATTATTATAGCTACTCATGTACCTCTTATGTCATATGCATGTAAACAAGTAGTCTTAAAAAATAATTTAGATAATATATTGCCAGTTATTTCTTGGAACCATGGACCATTATTAGATTATGGGTTTAGTGAATGTATAAACTTTGCAGATGCACATTTATCTATTTCTGAAGGTGTGGCAAAAACATTAAAGGAATCAGTAGGAGAAAAAGCTGTATATTTAATTAATAACCCTGTAGAGATTAATAATGAAATTATTCCAAGGGATAAAAGCAAATTAAATATTATTTATATTGGTAGATTAGCTAAAGTAAAAAATATAGATTTAATTTTAAGATCCTTTAAAAATTTAGATGGAAACTTTGAGTTTAACGTCTATGGTGATGGTGATGATAAAGAAAGATTAATTGATCTTTCAAAGGAATATAATATAGAAAAAAATGTTATCTGGCATGGATGGCAAGAAAATGTATGGGATAACATTAAATCTGCATCTTTACTTGTATTAAGTTCAGTTAGTGAAGGCTTTGGGCTAGTGCTTATAGAAGCTTTATCTAGGGGAATTCCTGTTATTTCAAGTAAGACAGATGGAGAACTTAGTATTGTAAAAGAAGGAGTTAATGGATGGCTTTTTGATATTGGAGACTCTAATAAATTATCAGAGATTTTAAATAATGTACAAAAGGGTGAACTTCAGCTTCCATCTTATGAAGACTGCATAAGTTCAGTTTCTAAGTTTTCTGTAGAAAAGGTTATTGATAAATTTGAGACTAGCATGCTTTTAGAATACGATAAGAAGAATAAGATTTTAGATAACAATGAAATCTTAGTAGCATTTCAAAGTATAGAAGAAGACAAGTTTATTGAGGAAAGCTTGAAGTTTTTAAATGCTCTTAATGAAGATAAATTAAGAGACTTTGTAATAAAAGGAGAGCTTTTGAATTATATTCCTATATTAAATAAGGTAGCAATATTAAATTATAATAATGAAAATTACGAAAAGGTTATTCCATATCTGAAACTTGCATATGAAATTAATCCTAAAGATGTAGAAACTTTATATAATATATCAATAGTTATGTATAACATAGGAGAATATAGAGAAGCATTAAATTATTTGGAACAGATAGATAATAAAAATAATGAGATTATAGAATTAGAAAATATTTTAAGAGAAAAGGTTTAGTAGGTGGTTATTTCATGATAATAGATATAGTATTGATGCATGCAACAGGTAGAGGCGGTCTTGAAACGGTACTATTGCTAATAAGCGAAGAGCTTGCCAAAAGAGGTTATAGAGTAAGAGTAGTACAATTTTTTGAGTCAGACCATAAAAAATGGGAAGAGGGAATGAATGAATTTTATTCTTTTTATTCTTGTGATGAAACTATTTCTATAGGCGAAGTGATTGATGGTTATGATAAATTTATAAATGAGAAGGGAAGACCTAATATTATATTAGCTACTGCTATGCCTATGGTATCCTATATATGTACTAGCGTTTTGTTAAAAAATAATTTAACTAATATGGTACCTGTTTTATCATGGGTTCATGTTCCTTTAGAATATTTATTAAATAATGAACTTCTAGAATTTGCAGATGCACATTTAGCTATTTCTGAAGGTGTAGCAAAAGGGATAGAGTTATTTTCTAAGGATAAACCAATATACTTAATTAATAATCCTATAAAAGTTGAAAATAAAGTTATACCAAGAGCTGAAGATAAGCTAAAGATGATTTATGTTGGAAGGCTTACGAGTATTAAGAATGTAGAAGTGATTTTAGAGGAAATAAAGAGCTTACAAGGAAACTTTGAGTTAAATATCTATGGTGACGGTGAAAATAGAGAAAACTTATTAAAGCTTTCAAAGGAATGTGGACTAGAAGAAAAGGTTATATGGCATGGATGGAAAAGAAATGTATGGGATAATATAGATTCTGCTTCTGTACTTGTACATGCTTCCATAAGTGAAGGTTTTGGTATGGTAATGATAGAAGCTTTATCTAGAGGTATACCTGTTATTTCAAGTAAAACAGATGGGGGATTAGTTATTGTAAAAGAAAGCATTAATGGTTGGCTTTTTGATATAAGAGATTCTAATAAATTATCAGAAATCTTAAATGATATACAAAGCAAAAAACTTCAGCTTCCAGCTATTGAAGATTGCATAAATTCAATTTCTAAGTTTTCTATTAAAAATGTTGTTGATGATTTTGAATCGAGTATATTATTAGAGTACAATAAAATAAATAATGGTAAAATTTTAGAAGCTTTTCAAAATATAAATGATAGTAAGCTTATTGAAGAAAATTTAGAGTTTTTAAATAGTTTAAATGAAAGTATAATTAAGTATTTTGTAGTTAGAAATAATTCTTCAAATTTTGTTCCTATTTTAAATAAGGTAGCTATATTAAATTAGGCTGTATTTTTAAATACAGTGATAATGTAGACTAGTTATTCAAATATGGGTGGACGTCCCTTAAAGTTCATACTTAGATAAGGATGTTCTCCTTTTATGTTTATAGGACATTCCTGAATTTTTGAAAATATAAATTTAAAAAGTGCTAGATAATTAGCTAAATACTTGGTAGATACCCCTCTATATACTGAAATAAACCTTTTTATATTGCTGTGGAGACTATTTATTTTTTGAATGTTATACTCCTTGAAACTTCTACAACCACTTGGAATTGCAATATGATTTATCTTAGAATAAGAAGATAATATTTTATAACTAAAAAGACTGTCTGTAA
>NZ_FPBY01000102.1 GCF_900116755.1 Clostridium sp. DSM 8431 | reverse complement strand
GGGACATTTGGAATAATAAAATGGAATAGATCTTACAAAAGGTTGTTTAGACGAGGACTTGATAATGTAATTCTTGAGCTCACATTGATTTCTTGTGGTTATAATCTTTATAAATATAATAATAAATTAAACCGTGAAATGCTCGTTGCATAAAAATTACTTTGATTTTTTTATTTATAACGAGACGTTTATTAAGTGAACCCATTTTTAAAAATTAAAGATGAAAAAATATAAGTATATGAAAAAAACAACCATACAAGCTTTTGAGCTAGTATGGTCGTTTGATTTTTAGGACTTTTTTTACAGCCCCTTTTATTATCTATAGAATTCCTGAGTTGCATAAACTCTGTTTCCAACTTTATATACTCCAACTCCAATACTTGAGAAATTAGTTGATAAAATATTAGCTCTATGTCCAGATGAGTTCATCCAATTTGTCATAAACTGACTTGCTAAGGCTTCAGCATCAGACACACCTGATATATATGCTATATTTTCTCCCCAAGCATTATAAGATACACCATCATTTTGCATTTTAGCTGTTATTAAGTTACCACTTAAATCTTTATGATCAAAATAATTATTATCTCCCATATCTTGAGACTTAATTCTAGCATACTTTTGCATAGTTGTATTATATGATAACTGACCCAAGCCATTTTTAGCTCTCTCTTCATTTACCTTATTATATATACTTTGCTCAACTTGTGCTATAAAAGCATCACTAGCTTCAGCTTTTTGCGTATTACTTTTATTAGTCTTATTATCATTTGACTCAGTATTTACTTTTTTAGTTACCTCTTCTTGTTTTGAGGTTTCCTTCTTTGGACCATCCTCTACTAAACTTGTCCCATTATTGCTGCTACTATTATCATTAGTATTGACATTATTAGCATCCTCTTGAACCTTAGTAGTTTCATTTAACTGAGCATCATTTACCTTTTCAGAATCATTAATCTTTTCTTCATTAACGCTTATATCTTCATTAATATTATTTGAAGTATTTTCTGAAGGTAATACCTCTTCTTTCAATTCAGCATTATCTTCCTTAAGATTAGTATCCTCATTAATATTACAATCCTTTTGACTTACCTCTATTACTTTAGAAGGTGTATTATTATTGTTATTACTATTGTTATGTACTACTGTAGCTCCTGTTCCACCCATAAATAGTACTGATATAATCATGGCAATTAATTTAGTTTTCATTGTACCACTCCTTTTTATTTTTTCGAACAAGATAGCTTGTCCAATATCTTATTATAGTTTCAAGTACTTTTTACTCATTAACTATCGCCAGATATAGTTATAACATAATAATGCAATCAATTTAAGAGTAGTCCTTTACCTCTATATCTATAAAATTCTATATAAACCTTTCTTTATTAAAATCAATTAGATTAAGGCCTATATTTTCGTCATAAATTCTTCCTATATACCCATTAATTTTATGAATAAATATTTCACAAGTTGCACTTATTTTAGCTTCATTTAAGTGACCTCCAAAACATTTTCCTTCTTCATTTCCAAGTGTTGCATGAATATGAAGATATACTTCACCATTTTTAACTGATATATTTCCTGTTAAATTTGTTATTTCTAATGCTTCATCAAAAGTATTTGCATAATATTTCTTTTCTTCAACATTATAAACTCCAACAACTGCATGGTCACAAGCTCCAAGAGCTTGGATTGTACCTGCTGTAATATTTTCCTTTTCACATACTTCCTTTATGCTTTCTAATACTTCTTCTCCTTTTTCAAGTCTTATAGCTACTGTATCTCCAAAAGTTTTATATATCATATTAAAACACCTCTTCTTATGTTATAGTTTTTCTATACAAGCATTAAGTCCACTTAAAGCTTCTTTATCATTTTTATCTATTAATAGAACCTTAGAATAATCCTCTTTAGCCTTTTCATATTCATTAAGTTCTTCATAGCATACTGCTCTATTAAATAGTGCATCTGTATTCTCTTCATCAAAAGATAATATTTTTGTATAGTCTAAAATTGCTTTATCATATTGACCTGACTTTTCATAGCATACTGCTCTACATGAGTACACTTCTTCATCTTCATCATCTAAGTCTATTGCCATACTATAATCTAATAAAGCTTCATCATACTTTCCTAAAGCTTCAAAGCATAATCCTCTATTATAATAAAAGTCAGCTTCATGAGTATTTAGCTCTATAGCTTTTGTAAAATCTTCTATAGCTTTATCATACATCTCTATATTCTCATATGCAATAGCTCTATTATAATAAACATCTTCATTAGATTCATTAATTTCTATAGCCTTATCATAATCTTCAATAGCTCTCTTATATTCTCCTAAATTTTCATAAGATAAACCCCTGTTGTTGTAAGCTTCATCATAATAAGGATAGATATCTATAGCCTTAGTAAAATCATCTACAGCTTTTTCATACTTCCCTATTTCATCAAAAAGAATTCCTCTTTCATTATAGTTTTCTTCATTTTCTGGATCCAACTGAATTTTATTTGTAAGCTCTTCTATTTCTGAAGCATTTTTAGTTTCAATTTTAACCTTATTATTGTTATATTCATTTATATTTTTAAACTCCATATTATCCTCCTTCGATTCTGCTATTTTTAAGTAATTATAACACTGTATATTTATATATTTCTACATACCCAAAAAAAAATACCCCTTATAGTATTTTTATACTATAAAGAGTATTATTTTTAATTTAAGCAGCTTTACTTATTGCTTCATCCTTTCCAAATAACTTTTTAAAGCATGATTTAGCAACCATAAACCCTAAAGACATTAAAAGTACAGCTAGTATTAATTGCAAACCATCAGTTAAGAATACAAAACCTCCTGTTACAAATATCTTCTTTACTATATTTAAAATAGCTTGTACTAATGCAGTAAATGTTACAGAAAGCATTACAAACATAGGAACATAAAGCATAAAGCCTTTTCTTCCTGTAGTCTTTAAAAATACTGCAAGCGCTATTAATACTAAGGCTGATAATAATTGATTAGCAGATCCAAATAAAGCCCATACATTATTGTATCCACCTAAAGATAATACTAATCCTAAACCTAAAGTTATTATTGTAGAGAAATATTTATTAGTCATTAACTTAGTAAATGAAGTCATTTCCTTTTCATCATCCATAAAGAACTCTTGAAATGACATTCTTCCTATACGTCCAACAGAATCTAAAGATGTTAAAGCTAAAGCTGATACACACATTGTCATAAAGCATGTAGCAATATGTTCTGAGATACCTATTTTACCTAAGAATCCTGCAATAGCTGCTGCAAATATTGAAAATGGTGTTCCTTCAGGAAGCTTTCCTCCTGTTGCAGCTGACCCAACTGCCACAAGTGCAATAACACCAATTAATGATTCTACAACCATAGCTCCATATCCTATGCCTAGCATATCTTTTTCATTTTGAACCTGCTTTGATGAAGTTCCAGAAGAAACAAGACTATGAAATCCTGAAACAGCTCCACAAGCTATAGTTACAAATAATGTTGGGAATAACATCTTACCATTTACCTCAAAACCATTAAATGCATTTAGATTCATTGAAGGCTGAGCTACTAATACTCCAAGTACAGCACCTACAACCATTGCTAAAAGTAAAAATGTACTTAAATAATCTCTTGGTTGCATAAGAAGCCACATTGGCATAATAGCAGCACAAAATAAATATACAAAAACAACTGCAGTCCAAGTTGTTTTAGTTGCAAATATAGGACAAGCAATACCTAAAGCTAACATTCCAAATAATAAAATAATTCCTATTACTGCTTCAAGACCTTGCGAAGGTTTCTTGTACTTTATAAATAATCCAAAAAGCATTGCTACTACTATAAATAACATTGATATTGATGCTGCTGCCGCATTAGGTACTTGTTTACTTCCATCTGCTGCAAAGCCACAGAAAGTTGTTGAAACCATATCTGCAAAAGCTGCTATAACTAATAAAGAAAAAATCCATGAAAATAATAAAAATAACTTCTTTCCTTTTTTACCTATATACTGTTCAATAATACATCCTATGGACTTACCATCATTTTTTACTGATGCATAAAGTGCTCCAAAATCATGAACAGCTCCAAAGAATATACCTCCAACTAAAATCCAAGCAAGAACTGGTCCCCAACCAAACATAGCTGCTATAATTGGTCCTGTTACAGGTCCTGCTCCAGCAATTGAAGAAAATTGATGAGAAAAAACTACTGATTTTGGAGTTGGTATATAATCTTCACCATCCTCATATACATATGCAGGTGTCTTTGCCTTAGGGTCAATTCCCCAATTATTAGCAAGCCATCTACCATAAACTAAATATGCTGCCCCAAGCACTACTATGGCTAATAACACCATTACTAATCCATTCATTATAAATGCCCCCTATTTTATTTTTTTACACAATAAAAATACAATTAGACATTTTTTGACTAAATTGTATTTTATTAATAAATAATACTCCCAGTAATTTTTATTGTCAATTTTTTCATGCATTTTTATTAATCCCAAATTTTAAAAGGTTTACCAAAATTAATTTATCACTTATCATAGTTTTTTTTGTCACTAATATTAATATATAAATTTACAAATTTACTTCATAATATATGACTTCTTGAAACATTATAAAAAGTGCCTTATTATTTATATAGTAATTAATAAAACTAATATATCTCCCAGAGACAATAACTATGGAGGAAAAAAATGAATTACATAATTTTTGATTTAGAATTTAATCAGAAACATCCTGATAACAAAGATATAGCTACACCTAAATTAACCTTCGAAATCCTTCAAATAGGAGCAATAAAATTAGACAAAAACTTTAATACTATAGGAGAATTTAACGGACTAGTAAAACCTACAGTATATTCTACAATTCATCCTTATGTTGAAAAGCTTACTGATATCACAATTGATAAAGTTAACTCCTGCAATAAATTTCCTCAGGTTTTCAATGACTTTTTAGATTTTATAGGTGATGAAAACTATACATTTGTAGTTTGGGGAAGCGGTGATCTTCGTGAATTATATAGAAATATAGTCTTTCACAATATACCTAAAGAAAATTTCAACTTTAAGTATATAGACATCCAAAGTTATGCATCCACTTATTTTAAGTATAAAAAAGGAAATAGAATAGGTTTGAAAACAGCTATAGACATGCTAGAAATAAAATCTTTAAAAACCTTTCATAACGCGTTAAATGATGCCTTTTATACAGCAGAGATATTTAAGGTTTTATATAATGATAAAATCAAAGTAAAAGCCTATAAAGTATCACCTGAGAGAAAAAGACTAAAGCCAAAAAGCAAAGTAGATACCTCAGCTTTATTTTATCAATTTGAAAAAATATTAAAAAAGAAATTAACTCCTGAAGAAAAGGAACTAATCAAATTAGCATATATAATGGGAAAAACACATCAATTTATTAAAAAAAATTAAAAAGGTAAAAGGCAAGAAAAACCTGCCTTTTACCTTTTAGTTAATAATCTTGTTAAAATAGCCATTATTTTCTATGTTGTGCACATAACTTATAGGATATACAAAATTTTTATTTAAAATAATTTTTTTAATTGAATCATTAACCTCTTTATTTTTATATTTCAATAAGTATTCCAAACACATTCCCCAAATACATTGAAAATCATTTTTTCTTAAAATATCAAAGCATAATTTCTTTGCCTTCTCCTTATCATATATAGTCATATAATAAAAAATTTCTTTAATTTCATCTATTGGTTCCTTACTATTAAACTTAAATATATTATTAATTTTTTTATCTGAAATATCTATAGGCTTTCTAACTGCTGCAATAGCTCTAAAGTCTGGAAATACTCCTTTAGATCTTCCTAATTCCACCTTACTATATAATTTATCTGTAAATTCATATTTTTTTTGAGATACATTTTTGATTTTATAACTTTTTTCACGTCTTTTAATGACTAAACATTTTAATTTTTTTCCTTCTAAATATGCAGCAGTAGCTTTATGATGGCCATCTAACAGTAATGCCATAAAACCTCTTAATTCTATTGCTATGCCAACTATTTTTTCACCTTTTCTTATTTTATCCCTATAATACTCAACTCTATCTAAATCAATGGAGCTAATTCTTTGAGAAGGTACTAAAAAACTTGGAACCCCCTTTACATATCTTCCTCTATAATATAAATCAGCAGCTGCTTCATAGTAATGTCCAATCATACTAGAATTCCAAAAATCATCCTTTTCACCATCTGTAGGTATCATTTCAACTTCTTTAAGTTCATATTCTCCATCCTCTAATAAGCTTAATATAGATTTTATTTTGTTAAACCCATCTTCCAGTCCATTTATATCAATATTTACATTTAACTTTTCTTTAATTGATGTGCTCACTTCACTTCTTCCACTTAGGGTTTTTATTATTGATGAACACATGGGAGATCTTATTCCACTAAGCTCTACTAAAGGAACGTCATCTAATAATACTACTTTTCTTTCAAAATTATTTTCAACATTAAATATATCTTCTTTAAGTTTTTTATATCCATTTCTCACTTCAAAAACAATTGCATTATCTATAGTTATATTGACTTTTCTTATTATTTCCTCTCGTTTCATAATTTTCTCCTTATTTCTTTTTTATTTCTTTCCTCTATTATATCACAACTTTGCAATTTATTACATATTTGCTACATTTTGTATAAAATAGTTTATTTTTCTTGTTTTATTTTTCTATCTTTTTTCATATATAATGACATAAAAAATATAGCTGATATACAAAGATTATGTATATCAGCTATATATGGATATATCTACTATTTATTTTTTAATCCTAAGGCTTTTCTAATAAAGCTGTTTTTCTTAACTTTGTATGGTATTTTAACCTTGCACATCATTCCTGGATGTGGACATTCGTCAATAGCTTCTCCTTCTTCATTAAAAAGTTCAACTACTTCAAATTCTTCACCTGTTAATCCTGGAGATAATATTTCTAACTTATCTCCTTTAACAAACTTGTTTCTTTGTTTGCAAGTTGCTATTTGAGTTTCTTCATCATAATCATAAACAATAGCAACAACATCATATTCTCTTACATGATTATTTGTATCATATATTAATCCTTCTTCCTTAGGTTCATTAAAGAAGAAACCAGTATGGTATTTTCTATGACTAACTTTAAACATTTCTTCTCTTAACTCTTCAGGCAACTTATAGTTTTCTGGATCTTCAAAATATAAGTCTATTGCTTTTCTATAGGCATTAACAACTACTGCTACATAATATTCACTTTTGTTTCTTCCTTCAATTTTTAATGAAGAAACTCCAAGTTCCATAAGTTCTGGAATATGTTCTATCATACATAAATCCTTAGAATTCATTATATATGTACCATGTTCATCTTCTTCTATAGGGAAATATTCTCCTTCTCTCTTTTCTTCCATAAGTGTATATTTCCATCTACATGATTGTGCACATGTTCCTCTGTTAGAATCTCTTCCAGCCATAGCACTTGATAATAAGCATCTACCAGAATAAGATATACACATAGAACCATGAACAAATATTTCTATTTCTAAATCCTCTGGAATTCTATCTTCTATTTGCTTAATTTCTTCTAAGGAACATTCTCTTGCTAAAACTACACGTTCTGCTCCAAGTTCTCTCCACATATTACATGCTTCATAGTTTATTGTATTAGCTTGAGTACTTATGTGAATTGGTAAATTTGTATGCTTCTTAACTACTGAAAATACTCCAAGGTCTGAAACTAATACTGCATCTACACCAGCCTCTTCTAACTCTTTAAGAAATGCTGGTAGTTTATCTAACTCGTTATTTCTTGGCATTACGTTAACAGTACAGTAAATCTTCTTACCTAATTCGTGAGCAATTCTAGCTCCTTCTTTTATATCTTCATATGTAAAGTTTTTTGATGCTGCTCTTAATGAGAATAATTGACCACCAAAATAAACAGCGTCAGCTCCATATTCAAAAGCTATCTTTAATTTTTCTAAATTACCAGCTGGTGCTAATAGTTCAGGTTTCTTTAAATTTTTTTTCATATCCTTCTTCCTCACGTTCTAATATTTTTATTTTTTATTATATTATTAGTCAATGAAACTAGCATATCTTCATTTTCTTTAAAACTTCATTCTTAATATAGCTTATAGTTTTTTCTTCCCCAGATTCTGCAAGCATATTAAGTAAAAATTCTAATTCTTTTCTTGTTTCATCATGAAGCACATAATAATTTTTTCCATGATTGTAATATTCTAATGCACTTCTATCTGTATATTTTTCTTTTTGATAGTTCTTAGATGCACACATTCTATCAATAAACATTTCAACTACATAATTAACAGGCATTCTCATACCTTTAAGCCCTTCATTTGGGTCCATTGTATAATCAATCCAATATTCAAAATGATGTTTATTTCTTCCTTTATGATGAAGCCATGCACTTGAATATTCCTCTTTTTGTTTTTGAACAAAATTAGGGCTACGATATCCTTGATAATATTTTGCTCCTGGCAAAAACTCTACTAAAGAATACTTTGAAAGGTCATGTAAAAGTCCTTGCTTATATAATCCAACTTTAAAACAATATCTCATTACAAGTATCTTATGATTAGTTATAGTTTTAAAATGATTAATGAAATTCATACTCCCCATCCATTTCTATATTATTTTACAACTAAAATAATATCATCTTTTAAATATAAAAAAAAGTGGCTTGCGCCACCATTATTATTGGGAAATTTTTATAAATATATTACTTACTCATAGCCTTTGATTTTTCTATACACTTAGTAGTAGCTGAAATAACGGCATTTCTCATTCCAAGTCTTTCAAGTTCAGCAACAGCTTCTATAGTAGTTCCTGCTGGAGATGTTACTTGATCCTTTAAAACTCCTGGATGTAATCCTGTTTCTAAAACCATCTTAGCTGATCCTAATACTGACTGAGCTGCAAATTTATAAGCTTGATCTCTCTTCATTCCACCTAAAACAGCTGCATCTGCTAAAGCTTCAATAAACATATAAACATAAGCAGGTGATGAACCACTTACTCCTGTAACTGCATCCATTAAGTTTTCAGCTACAACTTCACATTTTCCAAAACTATTAAATATTGCTTTAATATCATCTAGTTCTTTATCTGTTATATTTTCTGCTGGAGATATAGCTGACATAGCTTCACCAACTAAAGCAGGTGTATTAGGCATAGTTTTTACTATCTTGACATCTTTACCAAAAAGATTATGTACTTCATTAATAGATTTTCCTGCTGCTATTACAACTATTATTACATCATCTTTAACTAGATTCTTTATCTCTTCAATTACCTTTGCATACATTACAGGCTTAACTGATAAAAATAAAATATCTGATTTAGACGCAACTTCCTTATTATCTGTAGTTATACTTATTCCATACTTTTCTTTTAATATATTTAACTTTTCTTCATGTGGGTTAGAAGCTATTACTTTATCAGCTGAAACTAATTTTGAAGTCACTATTCCACCAATCATTGCTCTTGCCATATTTCCGCTTCCAATAAATCCTATTACTTTATCCATTTTTTCCTCCTCTATTTTCCATTTTATTTCCTTATGATTCATTTTAATCCTAAAAATCATAAACATCAATATGAATTTTAGCTTTCATAATAACAAAAAAAAATACTGCAGAACTAAATTTTTAATCAGTCCTGTAGCATTTAACTATTCAACTCTTTCTGCAATATTAGTTGAATGGTCTCCTATTCTTTCTAAATTACTTATTAAATCTAAGAAAATAGCACTTACATTAGCATTACATACTTTCTTATTTAATCTTGTAATATTATTTTCTCTAAGAATCTTTTCGTACTTATCAATTCTTGATTCTATTTCTTTAACTTTAGCAGCCGCTTCAACATCTTTATTGCTGTATGCTTCTATTGCTACAGATACAGCTTCTAAAGTTTTATTATACATTTTAATAAGTTCTTCTCTAGCTTCACCTTCTATTGAAATTTTACCTTTTTGCTTTTCAATAGCAAGTTCTATTATATTTTTTGAATGATCTCCAATTCTTTCTATGTCATTAATCACATGGAAAGTAACACTTAATATTCTACTATCTTCTTCTGGTAATTCATGAGATGATAATAATACTAGGTAATTTGTTATTTCTCTTTCTAATGTATTTATTATCTCTTCATTGCTATACACCTTTTTCACAGCTTCTTCATCATCTTCTAATAAAGCTTTCATTGCAAGTTCAAGGTTAGTCTTTGCTAAATTACCCATTCTTACAGTTTCTTTAAACACTTGTACAGTTGCTACTATTGGTGTTTCAAGTAACTTTTTATCTAAGTACATTGCACCAGTATTTTCACCTTCATCTTCACCTGGTATTATCTTGTTTACTAACATAACTAAATACTTAGCTAAAGGAAGTAATATTACTGTTACAACTATATTAAAGAATGTATGAGCATTTGCTACTTGTCTTGCAACATCATTAGGATTTATATCTTGAACAAAGTCAATTAAAATCCCCATAAATGGAATAAATATAATTACACCTATTACATTAAATAAAAGATGTATAAGAGCAGCTTTCTTTGCTGTCTTTCCTGATCCAACAGATGCTAAAAGCGCTGTAACGCAGCTTCCTATATTACCACCAAATATTACTGGAAGTGCTACATCCATTGTAATAGCTCCTGAAGTAGCTAATGCTACTAAAACTCCAGTAGTAACTGATGAACTTTGTGTTAAGGCTGTCATAACAAATCCTACTAATACACCTAGTATAACGTTATTTCCTATAACACCAATAACATCTTTAAACATTTCTGATTCTCCAAGAGGTTTCATAGCTGTAGACATTGTACTTATTCCTAAAAATAGAATACCAAATCCTAATGCAATATATGCAATATCTTTTGTTCTTTTTTTCTTTGAAATTAAAACCATAATAGCTCCAATTCCAATAAATAAAGGAGCAATTGCATCAAGTTTAAACGATACTAACTGTGCTGTTATTGTTGTTCCTATGTTAGCTCCCATTATAACACCAGCAGCTTGCATTAATGTCATAAGACCTGCATTTACAAAACTTACAACCATTACTGTTGTTGCTCCAGAACTTTGAATTGCTGCTGTTACTAAAGCACCTACACATACGCCCATTAATCGATTACTTGTGATCTTTTCTAAAATTCCTTTTAGTTTTTCTCCTGCTGCATTTTCTAGACCGTCACTCATTAGCTTCATTCCAAATAAGAATAGCCCTAAGCCTCCAATTAATTCAGCAACTATATTGAAGATATTCATATTTTTTTCTCTCCCTTGATCTAAATTTCATCTATATACATGTGACTTTTTTCTAACAGTATTATTTTATTATATTTTTTTATGATTTTAATGTTTTTAACTTACTTTTAACATACTTTTAACTTATATATACTACTTTTATGTTTATTCAAACTTAATTAAATGTATTATATAGATGAAATTCTTTTCTTAAGTTTTTTATTACAAGTTAACTTATAAAGTACTACTTAAATTTAAAGTAAATTAATACATTTATAATAATACCAAAGAAATAGTTATCATGCTATAGTCATTATAATGAATATTATGTTTATTTTTTGTATATTTACATCATTAACCTTAATTTATTTTTTTATTCATCTTTATACAATTTTTTTAAAAGGCTAATTTCTTTTGCATATCCTTCAAGATCATTTGGAGTTTCTAAGAAAATAGGGATATTTTTTAATTTAGGATGATTAATAATCCTACCAAAAGCTTCAATCCCAATAAATCCTTCTCCTATTTTTTCATGTCTATCTTTATGACTATTAAATGAATTTTTACTATCATTTAAATGAATAGCATATAATTTATCTAATCCTATTATTTTATCAAATTCTTCTAGCACTCCATCTAAATCATTTACTATGTCATATCCAGCATCATAAACATGGCATGTATCCAAGCAAACTCCTAAATGCTCCTTTAACTTTACTTTATCTATTATTTCAGCTATTTCATCAAAAGTTCTTCCAACCTCTGTTCCCTTACCTGACATTGTCTCAAGTAAAATTTTAGTTGTTTGGTTTGGCTTTATAACTTCATTTAACATTTCTACTATATAATTTATACCTACTTCTACTCCCTGTTTAACATGGCTTCCAGGATGAAAATTATAAAGGTTTCCTGGAATATACTCCATTCTAATTAAATCATCCTTCATCATTTCTTTTGCAAAATCTCTTGTTTTTTCATCTGCTGAACATGCATTTAATGTATAAGGTGCATGAGCTAAAACTTTAGAAAAATTATTGTCATTCATTAGTTTTAAAAGGGCATCTACATCCTTTTTATCTA
Organism: Clostridium sp. DSM 8431; assembly: GCF_900116755.1. Taxonomy (GTDB): domain Bacteria; phylum Bacillota; class Clostridia; order Clostridiales; family Clostridiaceae; genus Clostridium. The sequence continues at coordinate 537 of NZ_FPBY01000102.1, read as the reverse complement.
TTTCTTTTGCCTTACCACCCCTAGGATTTCTCGTAAAAAATTGAAAGGTATTTGCTCCAATTTCTAAAGCTTCCTTTCCCATATTTTCAAATCCTTTTGTAATTGATAAATGGCATCCTATATTTAACATTTTCATCCTCCGGTTTTATATAAAATTTATTTCAAAGATATTATATCGCTTTTAAAACAAAAAAATAAGACCAGCTAATAATAGTCAAGTAAATTTTAAAAAATAATATTTTTTAAAAAAGGGTATAGCAAACAAACCATTTGTAAAACACGAATGGTTACAAAAAATGTAAATCAATTAAGCGGCACTATTTTGAGAAGTATTTTCTAAAAACATTTGTTTATGTATTTTAGGATTTCGTAACTCAAATGGAGTTTGGTTTCGAAGTACTGCAAAGATATAATTTATTAATTTGTGCATTATAGCAACTAAAGCAACTTTAGCTTTTTTGCCTTGCAAATTAACTTTATAGTATTCTAATAAAACGCCATTAATAGGAGTTCCATTACGAGTACATCTAATAGAAG
>NZ_FPBY01000310.1 GCF_900116755.1 Clostridium sp. DSM 8431 | reverse complement strand
ATTATAGTTATCCGAACACATCTTCTTCATCTCCAAATAATCATTTGTTTAGATACTTGCCTATATTTATCACTTTTATTCATAATACAGCCTATTTTTATATATTTTACTCTTCACTCATATAATAAGAAGACTTGAACTAAAGAAATAATAGAAAATAAACATTAGAACTATAATCTTGAAAAAACAAGTAGTTTTAAAATGTTGACTTTCTCCAAAACCTTCCTTATAATAATAATTATTGATTAATTTTTTTTATTTTTAAACATTAATGTTCGAAAGTTGAATTAACAAGTTTCATAGAAAGCATAGAAAGAAGGATTTTAGATGAATAGTATTAATATTTCCGATTCAGTTAAATATGTAGGATCAAATGATAAAACTTTAGATTTATTTGAAAGCCAATATAAGATTCCAAATGGTGTTTCTTATAATTCTTATGTAATACTAGATGAAAAAATAGCTATAATGGATACCGTTGATAAGAGAGCTAAAGATGAATGGCTTAACAATTTAGAAAAGGTTTTAGGTAAAAGAGATCCTGATTACTTAATAATTTCTCACTTAGAGCCAGATCATGCTGCAAATATTCAAACAGTTTTTGAAAAATATCCAAATATCAAGCTAGTTGGAAATGAAAAGATATTTAATATGCTTCCTCAATTCTTTGATATGAATTTAGAAGGAAGAACTATTACTGTTAAGGAAGGGGATGAACTTTCTCTTGGAGAACACACTTTAGTATTTGTTATGGCTCCAATGGTTCACTGGCCAGAAGTTATGGTTGAATATGAAAAGAAAGAGAAAATATTATTCTCTGCAGATGGTTTTGGAAAGTTTGGTGCTCTTGACTGTGATGAAGAGTGGACTGACGAAGCTAGAAGATACTTTATTAATATTGTTGGGAAATTTGGGCCTGCAGTCCAAACTTTATTAAAGAAAGCTTCTACCCTTGATATTAAGACAATTTGTCCTCTTCATGGGCCAGTATTAACTGAAAACTTAGGTTTCTATATTGATAAGTACTTAAAATGGAGTAGCTACACTCCTGAAGTAAAAGGAACTGTTATAGCTTATGCTTCAATTCATGGAAATACTAAAGCTGCTGCTATAAAGATGGCTGAAATTTTAGAATCAAAGGGCGAAAAAGTTGCTTTATATGATTTATCAAGAGCTGATATGTCAAAAGTAATTTCTGATTCTTTTAAATATGATAAATTAGTGCTTCTTGGTGCTACTTATGATGGAGGAGTCTTCTCTCCTATGAATGACTTCTTATATAGATTAAAAATGAAGAATTTCCAAAAAAGAAAGGTTGCTATAATTGAAAATGGTTCATGGACACCTGTTGCTGGAAAGTGTATGAAATCTACTCTTGAAAAGATGAGTGATATCGAATTTATTGGAAATATTATAACAATTAAATCTGTTGCAAAAGAAGCAGATTTTGAAAAAATGGAAAAGTTAGCTGATGAACTTCTAAAATAATAATATACTATGATAGTGCATTTTTACTTGAAAAATTTTACAGTCAAGTGACCAAACAGAATCCTAAGCTATTTTTAATGACTCAAAAATTTCTTCTA
>NZ_FPBY01000040.1 GCF_900116755.1 Clostridium sp. DSM 8431 | reverse complement strand
AGCCAATTTAGAAAAGTAACTAAAACAAAATTGATTTTTCCAAATGATGATAGCTTAATGAAGATCCTATATTTAGCCGTTGAACGCGTAGCTAAAAAATGGACCAGAAGCTATGCAGAGTGGGATTTAGTGGTTAATCAATTAAATATACTATTTAGTGATATTCTTGAAAAAAATGCATAATAAAAGGACTCTATAGTTAAGAAAATCTTAACAAAAAGTCCTAATAAATATTTGCCGTATTGTATATTATAGCCATACTTTGGGTATAATATACAATATAGATAACAAAAATTTTGTTACAATTTCAGACAAAATTGTTTAATAAATAAGATTCAATAATTTTGATTATTTCTAAGAAAAAGATAAGAATACACAAAATTATTTACAGGCTCTCATATCTTATTAAACTGCTTTAGCACCTCTTTCTCCAGTACGTATTCTAATGCAGTCACAAATATCAGTTACAAATATTTTTCCGTCTCCAACTTCATTTGTTCTTGCAATAGAAATAATTAAATTAACAACTTCCTCAACCTTTTCATCTTCCACAACAATTTTTATCTGAACCTTAGGAAGAACATTAATTAATATTTTATTACTTCTATAATTCTCAGTCCATCCCATTTGCTGGCCGCATCCAAGAACTTGAGTAATTGTAATTCCAGTTATTTTAGATTTAATTAAAGCATCCTTTAATTCTTCAAGTTTTGTAGGTCTTATAATAGCTTCTATTTTTTTCATAATTAACACCTCTTTTTAATCTAATCCCATAAATGATGGATAAGCAGATTCACTATGTTCTGATAAATCAAGTCCATTAGCCTCTTCAGACATTGATACTCTTATATTCATAAAGTGGCTTATAACTTTTAATATTATAAATGTCATTACAGCAGCAAGGGCTATAGTAATTACAATACTTACTATCTGAACTACAAATAATTCAGTATCTCCAAAGAATAATCCATTCCATCTAGCAGCAGGGTTTATAGAAGATTTTGTGAAAAGTCCTGTAGCAATTCCACCCCATATACCGCCAACACCATGACAGCCAAAGGCATCTAAAGCATCATCATAGCCAAATTTTTTCTTAACAACAGACATTGAGAAGAAACAAATAGGACTTACTAAAGCTCCAATTATTATAGAAGACCATATTGGTACAAAACCAGCACCAGGAGTTATAGCAACTAAGCCTAAAACAGCACCTGTAGCAGCTCCAAGTAAAGTTGGTTTTCCAAATTTAATACTTTCAATAAGCATCCAAGTAAGAAGAGCAGTGGCAGCAGAAGTATGAGTAGTTATAAGTGCATGAATAGCTAAACCATCTGCGGCAAGGGCACTTCCACCATTGAAACCAAACCATCCAAACCATAAAAGAGAAGCTCCAAGAAGTACAAAAGGAATATTGTGAGGCTTATAAGATATCATGCCGTACTCACGTCTTTTACCTAAAATAATACATGCTACAAGTCCAGTAACACCAGAACTTATATGTACAACATTACCACCTGCAAAATCTAAGGCACCCATTGCTTCTATAAGTCCGCCTTTTGCCCATACCATATGAGCTAATGGATAATATACTAGTAAAAGCCATACAGCAATAAAGATGAAAAGAGCTTTAAACCTCATTCTTCCAATAAGAGATCCAGTTATTAAAGCTGGAGTTATTATAGAAAACATCATTTGAAATGCAGCAAAGAGAACTTCAGGAATTGTACATGCATAAAGATCACTAGGACTCAAAGAAACATCTTTAAAAAATACATGATTAAAATTACCTATTATACCGCATACATCATCACCAAAGGATAAGGAGTAACCTACAATTACCCATAGAAATGAAGCAAGTCCACAAATAAAAAATGAAGAAAGTAAAGTGTTTAAAACATTTTTCCTTCTAACCATTCCACCATAGAAGAAAGCAAGTCCTGGTGTCATTAAAAATACAAAAGCAGTACTTAAAAAGATAAAGGCCGTATCGCCTGAGTTAATTTCCATAAAAAATCATTCCTTTCATAAGAAAAGGAGATAGCAGTAAATCTTTTATAAGACTTTACCACTATCTCCTTTGATAGTTGTTACAATATTTTCCGGATTAAATTGATAAAAACATAATATCAGAAAAATATAATAAATGGAATAGTTTTGATGAAGAAATGTAGAAGATTCAATAAATACTTAAGAAAATAAAGTAAATGAGTGTTTTTAATAAATATTATTTATTTTTAGGACATAAAAACTTATGTTATACTAGTTTATAGGAGGAAGATATAATGAATTCAAATAGTTTAAGTAATAGAACAAAAGGTATAATATTTATTATTATTTCAGCCTTTGGATTTGCTGCTATGTCAGCATTTGTAAAGCTTGCTGGAAACTTGCCATCATTCCAAAAAACTTTTTTTAGAAACCTTGTATCTTTAGTGGTAGCATTAAGTCTGGTGCTTAAAAGTAAAGATAGTTTATTTGGAAAAAGAGAAAATCAAAAGGTACTAATATTAAGATCTCTTCTAGGTACAGCAGGGATTATATGCAATTATTATGCAATAGACAGATTAATATTATCAGATGCTAATATGCTAAATAAATTAAGTCCATTTTTTGTTATTATTTTTTCAGCAATGTTTTTAAAAGAACATATTAATAAGCAACAGATTATAGGATTAGTTGTAGCTTTTATAGGAGTATTATTTGTTGTTAAACCTACTTTTAACTTTCAGATTATTCCAGCATTAGTTGGAATACTAGGAGGGGTATGTGCAGCAGGAGCTTATACATGTGTAAGAGCTTTAGGAGGAAAGGAAAAACCACATACAATAGTATTTTATTTTTCATTTTTCTCAAGTATTGTAATATTACCATTTATAATATTTGCATATGAACCTATGTCATTAATGCAATTTACATACTTAATATGTGCAGGTCTAAGTGCAAGCATTGGACAATTTGGAATAACATTTGCATATAAGTTTGCACCAGGAAAGGAAATATCAATATTTGATTATAGTAATATAGTTTTTGCAGCTATATTTAGCTTTACTGTATTTGGTGTAATTCCAGATGGATTAAGCTTTATAGGCTATCTAATTATATTTGCAGCATCACTATACATGTTCTTATATAATAGAAAACTTGATAGAATGATGAAATAATTAATTTATGGCATTAAAAAAGGAGCTATGTAAGCTCCTTTTTTAATACCTTTATTTAAGCATTATCTTGTAATGCAGCATATCCTTCTTCACCAGTACGTATCTTAATAACATTTTCTACGTCATAAACAAAGATCTTACCATCACCAATATGTCCAGTACATAATATTTTCTTAATATTATCAATAACTGTTTGTACTGGAATTGCACATACTACAATATCAACCTTAACCTTTGGTAATAGGTGAGTGTCATATTCAACACCACGATAATATTCAGTATGTCCTTTTTGCATTCCACATCCAAGAGCTTGAGTGACAGTGATTCCTGTAATACCCATGTTATCAAGGACTGCCTTTAATAATTCTAATTTATCTTGATTAATAATTATAGAAATCATAGTCATCTTCTTTGCTTCATCCTTTGGATAAACATTAGGTTTTATATTAGATAAATCTTTTCCAAAAGCAATTGGGCTTTGAGATGGCATAAAGTCAGCATAACTACTAGTAAGTCCGTGTTCTTTAATATCTAATCCTGCAATTTCTTCTTCCTCTGATACACGAAGACCTATTGTCTTATTTATTACATTGAATACTATAGTCATTGTCACGCTAACCCAAAGTATTACAGAAACAACTCCAATTATTTGTACTCCTAAGAAGTGAAAGCCTCCTCCATAGAATAAACCATCATTTACTGCAAATAAACCTGTTAAAATAGTTCCAACAGCACCACAGAAACCATGTACTCCAACAGCACCAACTGGATCATCTACCTTTAAAACTTTATCTACAAATTCAATACCAAATACAACAACAAAAGCAGCAATTAAACCTATAAAGAATGCACCAGTAGGAGTTACAACATCGCAGCCAGCAGTTATAGCAACAAGACCTGCAAGAGAACCATTAAGAGTCATAGAAACATCAGGTTTTTTATATCTTATCCAAGTTATTATCATTACAGCAGCAGTAGAAACAGCAGCAGCTAAGTTAGTAGTTATAAAAATAGTTCCCATAGATACTAAAGCATCATCACCAGTTGCACAAACAGTAGAACCACCATTGAATCCAAACCAACAGAACCATAAAATAAATACACCAAGAGCACCTAAAGTTAAGCTGTGACCAGGAATAGCATTAGGTTTGCCATCTTTTGAATATTTTCCAATACGAGGACCAAGAATTGTTGCACCAATTAAAGCTGCTACACCACCAACCATATGAACAGCAGTAGAGCCAGCAAAATCATGAAAACCTAGACTAGAAAGCCATCCACCTCCCCAGATCCAATGACCTGAAATAGGATAAACAACTGCACTTAAAATAACACTATATATACAATAAGAAATAAATTTAGTTCTTTCTGCCATTGCTCCGGAAACTATAGTGGCAGCAGTAGCACAGAAAACTGTTTGGAAAATTAAGAATACATAAGAAGGGATTGTGCTTGAATAATCACCACTTACCAAAATATCCAAACCACCAATTAACTTTCCATCTCCAGCAAACATAAGCCCGAAACCTAATATCCAGAAAACAATAGTTCCAAGAGCAAAGTCCATTAAGTTTTTCATAATAATATTTCCAGCATTTTTAGCTCTGGTGAAGCCAGTTTCTACCATGGCAAAACCAGCTTGCATAAAGAAGACAAGTACTGCCCCAATTAAAGTCCAAATAGTATCAACAGATGAATACATAATAATTCCCCCTTAAAATGAAATAAAAATAAAAATAAAAATAAATAGAATAAGGGCGTGTATTTTAAAAAAATACACGCCCTTGTGTTAAATAAATATATTAAATTATATTCTATAAATTAAGTCTGAGTAAGTTGGGAATGGCCAGTAGTCTTTACCAACTAATACTTCTAAGCTGTCTGCAGCAGCTCTTACAGCTGACATGGCAGGAACAATTTGTGATTTATAGAATGTTGCATTTTCTAATACGTCTGTGTAATTATCAACTTTAGTTAATAAAGTATTTAATTTTTCAACTTCTTCGTATAACTTATTAGCATATCCAGAAACTTGAGTTAAAATACCTTTTTCCATATCACAGCTATTAGCAAGACCAACTGCTTTCTTACTGATAATAGTATCACTTAAGTCTTTCATGAACTTAGTTACAGCAGGTAAGATTTGTTTTCTAGTCATATCAACAGTAGTTAATGCTTCAATATTTAGAACCTTTGAGTATTCTTCAAGAAGTATTTCATATCTAGCATGCATTTCAACTTCTGTGTAAATATTGTTAGATACAAATAAATCAATATTCTTTTGATCAATGTAGTGTGGAACAGCATCAACTGTAGTCTTAAGATTTAATAAACCTCTTCTTTCAGCTTCTTCAACCCATTCATCACTATAGTTGTTTCCGTTAAATATGATTCTTTTATGTTCTTTTAATGTTTTCTTAATTACAGCATCTAATGCAGATTTAAAGTCATCTTTACCTTCAAGTTCATCAGCAAATTCTTTTAAAGCTTCTGCAACTATTGTATTTAAGATTATGTTTGTACATGCTATTGAGAAAGAAGAACCAAGCATTCTAAATTCGAATTTATTTCCAGTAAATGCGAATGGAGATGTTCTATTTCTATCAGTAGTATCCTTGTTAAATTTAGGAATTATATCAACTCCAAGTTCAATTTTCTCTTCTTTCTTAGGAGAGTAAACAGAACCATTTAATATTGAATCTAATATGTCAGTTAATTGGTCACCTAAGAACATAGAAACTATAGCAGGAGGAGCTTCATTAGCACCTAATCTATGGTCATTACCAGCATTAGCAACTGATATTCTTAAAAGATCTTGATATTCATCAACAGCTTTAACTATTGCTGTTAAGAAAGTGATGAATTGTATGTTATTTTCTGGTTTATCACCAGGTTCTAATAAGTTTTCACCTTGGTCTGTACACATTGACCAGTTGTTATGTTTTCCTGAACCATTTATACCTTCGTAAGGCTTTTCATGAAGCAAGCATACAAGACCATGTCTTTCAGCAACTCTTTTCATAAATTCCATTGTTAATTGGTTATGGTCAGTTGCTTCATTAGTAGATGCAAATATTGGAGCAAGTTCATGTTGAGCTGGTGCAACTTCATTATGTTTTGTCTTTGCAAGAACACCTAGCTTCCATAATTCTTCATCTAAATCATCCATATATTCTGAAACTCTAGTTTTTAAATTACCAAAGTAGTGATCGTCCATTTCTTGACCCTTTGGAGGCATGGCACCGAATAAAGTTCTGCCAGTTAACATTAAGTCTAATCTTTGGTCATAGTATTTTTTGTCTACTAAGAAATATTCTTGTTCAGGTCCAACTGTTGTTGAAATTCTCTTGACATCATCTTTACCAAATAATTTTAAGATTCTTAAAACTTGTTTATTTAAAGCTTCTACTGAACGAAGAAGTGGAGTTTTCTTATCTAATGCTTCTCCAGTATATGAATAGAATACTGTAGGAATGCATAATACATTATTTTTTATAAATGCATAAGAAATAGGATCCCATGCAGTATAACCTCTTGCTTCAAATGTAGCTCTTAAACCACCTGATGGAAAACTTGATGCATCAGGTTCACCTTTTATAAGTTCTTTACCTGAGAATTCCATAATGATTTCGCCGCCATCAACAGGTGTAATGAAAGCATCATGTTTTTCTGCTGTGATTCCAGTCATTGGTTGGAACCAGTGAGTATAGTGAGTTACTCCTTTTTCTAAAGCCCAATCCTTCATTGCATTAGCGATAACATTTGCTATTTCAAGACTTAAAGGTGAATTGTTTGCTATAGCCTTTTTTAAGTCTTTATATGTTTGTTTTGGTAGACGCTCTTTCATTGTACGATCGTTGAATACCATACTACCAAAAAGTTCTGGCACATAATTTTTCTTGTCCATTATAAATCCTCCTCAATAATAAAAAATGGCACTGTACGTGCTAATAAACACATACAGCACCTTTGCTGTTAACCTAATTATAGTATCATTTACCATGAATTGCAATACCTATTAAAAAAATATTGACAAAAAAATTTGCTTACAATAGAATATAACATGTAAGAAAAATATAGGAACAAAGGCGTTCTAATAAGAGTGTATGTCTGCACTTTTATTAAGAGACGTCTTTTTTAATTTTAATTATTAAATAATTATTTCTACATATTTTTATAGAAAAATTTATCTTAAAAGATCCAATATTCTATTTGTGATTTTGGATTTTTTCTGCTAAGTAATTTTTACAATTCATATTTGGATAAACAAGGAATGGTGGTATAATAATATTTGATAATTTTAAGAATAGGGGGCTGTTAAAATTGGATCAAACAATTGCTGAAATATTAGAATTTGTAGAAGAAAATGATATCAAATTTATAAAACTTCAATTTTGTGATATCTTCGGGGAAATGAAAAATATATCAATAATGGCAAGTCAATTGAGAAAAGCATTTTTATATGGTATAAGCTTTGATGCATCCTCAATTAAGGGCTTTTTAAATATTGAAGAATCAGATTTGTTTTTATTTCCAGACCCATCTACACTAACAATATTACCATGGAGACCTCAAGAAGGTAGAGTAGCAAGATTTTTCTGCAATATAAAAACTCCAGAGGGTAAAATATTTGAAGGTGATTCTAGAAAAGTTTTAGAAGACGCAGTTCAAAAACTTTGGGAATTAGGGTATACAGCTAAGGTTGGTCCTGAATGTGAGTTTTATTTGTTTAAAACAGATGATGAAGGTGAGCCAATATTAATACCTCATGATACTGCAGGATATTTTGCAGTAGCTCCATTTGATAAAGGAGAAAACATAAGAAGAGAAATTTGTTTAACCCTTGAAGAAATGGGGTTAAAGCCTGAAACATCTCATCATGAATCAGGTCCAGGTCAAAATGAAATTGACTTTAAGTATGATGACGCTATTATATCAGCAGACAATTCTATTACGTTTAGAAATGTAATAAAAACTATAGCAAGTCTAAATGGACTTCACGCAAGTTTCATGCCTAAACCTATTATAGATAAAAGTGGTTCAGGACTACATATTAATATATCTATAGAAAAGGAAAATAAAAATTTATTCCATAATGATGGAAGTCATTCAAGGGAAGCTGAAAGCTTTATAGCAGGAATAATTGATAGAATGAGAGAAATTACTGCTATTTTAAATCCAACTATAAATTCATATAAAAGATTTGGAGCTTTTGAAGCACCTAAGTATATAACTTGGTCTCATAAAAACAGATCACAGCTTATAAGAATCCCAGCATCAAAAGGTGAATATAGTAGAATGGAACTAAGAAGCCCAGACAGTACGTGCAATCCTTATTTAGCTTTTGCATTACTTTTACATGCAGGAATGGAAGGAATTAAAATGAATAAGGTTCTTCCAGAATCAGTAGAAGGAAATCTTTATAACATGCAGATAGAAAAACAAAAAAGATTACCATTAAATTTAAAAGAAGCTTTAGATGAAATGGCAAAAAGTCAGTTTGTAAAAGATATTTTAGGAGAATTTATATATAACAAATTCTTAAGAAACAAATATAATGAGTGGAAGGATTATGAAGGTAAAGTAGCTACTCACGATGAAATAAGTGAGTGGGAAATGAATAATTATTTTTATAAACTTTAATTCTCTATAGTGAGTTTCTAGGAGGTGTTATATGAATAAAATATTATTGGTATGCAGTTCCGAAAGAGGAACTAAAGTATATACTGACAATTTGAGAAGTATGGGGTATGTTCATATTGACACTGAAAATAATGGAGGAGCAGCAAGAAGAAGATTACTTCGTGAAAGTTATGACTTAGTAATAATAGATACGCCCCTTAGAGACGAGTTTGGAAGTGATGTAGCTGTTAAAATTACTCAAACACAAAATAGTGGAGTTATTTTAATGGTAAAGTCTGAAAAATCTGAGCTAATTTCTTCTAAGGTTGAAGAATATGGGGTATTTGTTTTACCAAAGCCTTTCACTAAATCAATATTTCATCAAGGTATAAGGTTTGTTTTTACATCTTTAAAAAGATTTAGCATTATAAATAAAGAAAAGAACAAACTATTAAAGCAGGTTGATGATATAAAGAAAATTGATAGAGCAAAATGTCTTCTTATTCAGTATAACAATATGACAGAAGAACAAGCACATAGATATTTAGAAAAGCAGGCTATGGACACTAGATTAACTAGAAGAGAAGTAGCAGATAAAATAATTAATTGTTTAGGAGTTTAGAATATGGAATTTACTAAAATGCATGGTATAGGAAATGATTATATTTATTTCAATTGTATGAATGAAGAAATTGAAAATCCTGAAGAATTATCACTTAAGTTAAGTGATAGACATTTTGGAGTAGGAGGAGATGGAATAGTTTTAATTCTTCCATCTGATAAAGCAGATTTTAGAATGCGTATGTTTAATGCAGATGGTTCTGAAGGTAAAATGTGTGGAAATGCTTCAAGATGTATCGGTAAATATGTATATGAAAAAGAATTAACTGATAAAACAGAAGTTACTTTAGAAACTTTAGCTGGAATTAAAACATTAAATTTAACAGTTGAAGATGGCAAAGTTACTGAAGTTGAAGTTAATATGGGAATGGCAATTACAGATCCTAAAGAAATACCAGTATCTATAGATAAAGATATAGTAGTAAAGGAAAAAATAGATATGTGTGGAAAAGAGTATGAAATCACATGTGTTTCTATGGGAAATCCTCACTGCATAGTTTATATGGATAATATAGATGACTTAGAAATTGAAAAAATAGGACCTAAATTTGAAAACCATAAGTTATTCCCAGAAAGAATCAATACTGAATTTGTAGAAGTAATAGATAAAAATACTTTGAAAATGAGAGTATGGGAAAGAGGTAGTGGAGAAACTCTTGCATGTGGAACAGGGGCTTGTGCAGTAACAGTTGCTTCAGTACTTAATAATTATTGCAATAAAGATGAAGAAGTTACAGTAAAACTTCTAGGGGGAGATTTAAAAATTAAATATTTGTCTAATGGATTAGTTTATATGACTGGCCCAGCAGAATTTGTTTTTGAAGGAAGGATATAAAAATGAATAAAAAGTATATTTTTGTAACAGGTGGAGTAGTATCAGGATTAGGAAAAGGAATTACAGCAGCATCACTTGGAAGACTTTTAAAAAGTAGAGGTCTTAAAGTAGCAGCTCAAAAATTTGACCCATATATTAATATAGACCCAGGTACTATGAGCCCATTTCAACACGGAGAAGTGTTTGTAACAGATGATGGAGCAGAAACAGATTTAGATTTAGGACATTATGAAAGATTTATAGATGAAAACCTAAATAAATATTCAAATATTACTACAGGAAAAGTCTATTGGAATGTTTTAAATAAAGAAAGAAAAGGTGAATATCTTGGAGAAACAGTTCAAGTAATACCTCATATAACTAATGAAATAAAAAATCAAGTATATTCATTAGGAGAAGTAACTAATAGTGATATCATTATCACAGAAATTGGAGGAACTGTTGGAGATATAGAATCAACACCTTTCTTAGAAGCAATAAGACAAGTATCTCTTGAAGTTGGAAGAGAAAATTGCTTATTTATTCATGTTACATTAGTTCCATATATTGCTGGATCAGAAGAATTAAAATCTAAACCAACACAACATAGCGTTAAGGAACTTCAAGGTCTTGGAATTAAACCAGATATAATAATGTGTAGATGTGACATTCCAATGACTGAAGATGTAAAGAGAAAAATTGCATTATTTTGTAATGTAAAGAGTGATTGTGTTATAGAAAATAGTACAGTACCAGTTCTTTATGAAGTTCCTTTAATGTTAGAAAAGAGCCATTTCTCAGAAATAGTATGTAGAGAACTTGGTATTAAAGGAACAACTTGCAAACTTGATGAATGGACTGCACTTATTGAAAAGATAAAAGCTGCTAATGAAGAAGTCAAAATCGGTATTATAGGAAAATACGTTCAATTACATGATGCATATATATCAGTTGCTGAAAGTTTAAGACATGCAGGCTATGCAAATGGAGTTAACGTGACTATAGAGTGGATTGATAGTGAAAATATTACAAAAAATACAGTAGAAGAATTATTAAAAGACTGTAAGGGTATAGTTGTACCAGGTGGTTTTGGAAACAGAGGAGTAGAAGGTAAAATCGAAGCAGTTAGATATGCAAGAGAAAATGACCTTCCATTCTTAGGAATCTGCTTAGGAATGCAGGTTGCAGTAATTGAATATGGACGTAATGTTCTTGGTCTTAAGAATGCAAATTCAAGAGAATTTGATGAAATAACACCAAATCCAGTTATAGATTTAATGAGCAATCAAGTTGGAGTACAAAGTAAAGGTGGAACAATGAGACTAGGTTCATATCCATGTAAGGTAGATAAAAATAGTAAGTTATTTGAACTTTATGGTGAAACTTTAATTCATGAAAGACATAGACATAGATTTGAATTTAACAATGACTATAGAGACAAATACATAGAAGGTGGATTAACTTTAAGTGGTATTTCACCTGATGGAAGATTAGTAGAAGCAATAGAACTTAAAACAAATAAATTCTTTGTTGCTGCTCAATATCATCCAGAATTTTTATCACGTCCAAACAGACCACACCCATTATTTGTAGGATTAGTAAAAGCTGCAAAGGAGGATTAATATGTTAAAAATAAATAAAAACTATTTGAATTTAAAAGAAAGCTATCTTTTTTCAAACATAGCACATAAGGTAAGTGAGTATAAGGAAAAGAATCCAGATAAAAATGTTATTTCATTAGGAATTGGAGATGTTGTTTTGCCACTTGCTGAGCCAGTAATTGAAGCTTTAAAATCTGGTGTAGAAGATATGGCTAAGAAAGAAACTTTCCATGGATATGGTCCAGAACAAGGATATGCTTTTTTAAGAGAAACTCTTCAAGATTATTACAAAAGATATAATGTAGAATTAGAAGCTGACGAAATATTTGTAAGTGATGGTGCAAAGAGTGATTTAGGAAATATACTAGATTTATTTGATAAAGACAATGTAGTATTAATTCCAGATCCAGTTTATCCGGCATATGTTGATACAAATGTTATGGATGGAAGAAAGATAATATTTTCTGATAGTAATATTGAAAATAACTTCTTATCATTACCAGACTATAATGTTAAGGCAGATATTATATATATATGTTCTCCAAACAATCCAACAGGAGCTGTATATGATAGAGAAGGTTTAACTAAATGGGTTGAATATGCTAAGGAAATAGGAGCATTAATTTTATTTGATGCTGCATATGAAGCATTTATAGGAAGTAAAGAAATACCTCATAGTATATATGAAATACCAGGAGCTAAAGAATGTGCAGTTGAAATATGTTCTTTATCTAAAACAGCTGGTTTCACAGGACTTAGATGTGGTTATACAATAGTTCCTCATACATTAAAGTTTGATGGTGTAGAACTTAATAAGTTATGGCTAAGAAGACAAACTACAAAATACAATGGTGTTCCATATATAGTTCAAAAGGCAGCAGCTGGTGTATTTACTGAAGAAGGTTTAGAAAAGACTAGAGAAGTTATTGCATACTATAAAGAAAATGCAAGAATTATCGGTGAAGCATTAAAAGAACTAAACATTAGATATATTGGAGGAGAAAACTCTCCATACATTTGGTTAAAGTGTCCAAATAATATGAAATCATGGGACTTCTTTGATGTATTATTAGAAGAAGCTAATATAGTTGGAACTCCAGGTGCAGGATTTGGTGAAAATGGAGAAGGATATTTCCGTTTAAGCTGTTTTGCTGAAAGAGACAATGTATTAGAAGCTGTTAAGAGAATAAAAGAGTTAAAGTTTTAATTAATAAACTTAAAAAGCTGAGGGCCTTTAGGTCTTCAGCTTTTTTTGGCATATCAAGAAAAAAAAGTACGTATATTTATACTGATAATACAAAGATTTTTGGCATATGTAGCTGGAGGTATATATGGGATTATTAGAAAAAATAGAAAAGAGCAAAAAGTCACTTATAATAAATCAGATATGCAAAATACTAGAGAAGGATCCTGAAAAAAATATAGATAAGATATTTGCTACTATTAGAAAGCTAGTTAAGGATGAAGAAAGTATAAGTACTATTAATAAAATAGAAGAATATTATAACGACAATCCAGTAGTAAAAGAAGAGATTAAAAATATATTAAAAAATACAAATTCTAATTGCATGCAGAGCTTTTTTAGGAACTTTTTAGCTAATGCAGTATGGACTGGCATGCCAAAGAGAAAGAAATATTTTGAAGAGAAAGGTGTGAAGATTCCATTTTCTATTTTAATAAGTCCATCTATGAGATGTAATTTACATTGCAAGGGATGTTATGCAGCTGATTATCCTAAAGATGAAGGTTTAACTTATGAGGAAGTTGATAGAATAGTTAAAGAAGCAAGGGACCTTGGCATATATTATTTTGTGGTTTTAGGAGGAGAACCTTTCTTTGTTCAGTACATGTTTGACATATATAAAAAATATAATGATGTAATGTTTACTCCTTTTACTAATGGAAGTTTAATAAATGAAGAAATAGCAGAAAAATTAGTGAAGTTAGGTAATGTTATGCCTATATTTTCCCTTGAAGGTTTTGAAAAAGAAACTGATGAAAGAAGAGGAAAGGGAACTTTTCAAAAGGTAATGAAAGCTATGGACTTATTAAGAAAAAAAGGAGTTCCATTTGGAGTATCATCTGCAACTTCTACTCATAATATGGATACTGTATCAAGTAATGAATTTATTGATATGCTAATTAAAAAGGGTTCTAAAATGAGCTGGTATTTTATTTATATGCCAGTAGGAGAAAAACCTGATATTTCAAATATGCTAAAGCCAGAGCAAAGAATTGAGCTTGGAAGAAGGGTTAGAAATATAAGAAATACTAAGACATATTTTGCTATAGACTTTTTTAATGATGCTCCATATGTAGGTGGATGCATAGCAGGAAAGTTTTATTGCCATATAAACTCAAAAGGCGATGTTGAACCATGTATATTTGCCCATATATCAGAGGATAATATAAAGGAAAAGAAATTAATTGATGTATTTAAAGGTAATTTATTTAAAGAATTAAGAGAGAGACAGCCTTATAATGAAAATATGCTTATGCCATGTATGATGATTGATAATCCAAAGGTAATTAGAGAAGTAGCAAAAAAGGTTCAGGTACATCCAACAGAAGAAAGTGCAGATGCAATGCTTAATGATGAAGAATTTCAAAAAGAATTAGATAAACTTGCGTCAGATTTTAAACCTTATGCAGACAGGGCTTGGATAGAAGACTTTAATAGTAAAGGTAATGATGAATTTTCAAAGGGTTAAAATAAATTTATAAATTGACTGAATTAATGTATAAATATCTTTAATTCAGTTAATTTTTATATATAGATATAACTTATGTAGATATTGTTTAGAACTAAACTATAGTATAAAATTAAAATTATACCAAATAAAGAAATGAGGAATGAAAATGAGTTACATTATTTTATTAGTTGGATTTTTCTTATTAATTAAAGGGGCAGATATATTTGTAGATGGAGCATCTAATATAGCTAAAAAGATAGGTATACCTTCTGTAATAGTAGGACTTACAATAGTTTCAATAGGAACAAGTGCACCAGAACTATCAGTAAGTATAGTATCAGCCCTTCAAGGAACTAATGATTTAGTAATAGGAAATGTACTAGGTTCAAATATATTTAACACATTAGTGGTTTTAGGAGGTACAGCTATAGCAGCTCCAATAATTTTCAAAAAGAGCACTATAAAGAGAGATTATTTAGTTAATACATTAGTTGCAGTTTTAGTTTATATATTAATATTTGGCTTAACTTTTGGTGTGGATGGAGAAATATCAAGAGTAGACGGTATTATTTTAGTTGTTCTTTGCATTATATATATAATTACTTTAGTTATGGCATCCATAAAAAACGGAGTTAAAGAAGAGGATACTAAAAATATAAAAGTTCTTTCAAATTGTATAAGAATAATATGTGGTATTGCAGGTATAGTAATTGGAGGAAACTTAGTAGTTGATTCAGCAACAGATATAGCCCTATCTCTTAATATGAGTGAAAAACTTGTAGGTCTTACAATAGTTGCAATGGGTACATCTCTTCCTGAACTTGTTACATCAATAGTAGCTGCCTTAAAGGGAGAAAAGGAAATAGCTCTTGGAAATGTACTAGGATCTAATATTTTTAATATGCTATTAATTCTTGGAGCTTCAGTAACAATTAAATCAGCTAGTGTAGCAAGTGCTTTAGGAGTTGACTTCTTATTTTATATAGCTATAACAGTTCTTATAGGACTTTCAATATTCTTGAATAAAAGGCAAGAAAAGAAAATAGGAAGAGTAGAAGGATTTATATATATACTAGCTTATGCTGGATATATGGTTTACATAATAATGAGAGGATAAAAAATATATCAGAAGAATGTAGTATTCTTCTGATATATTTTTTTATGCTATATTATTCATTTCTATATTTAAGTTTTCTTCGGCTTCTATTTATTAGTCTTGTACTTCTATTTATTAGTCTTGTAATTGTTGAAACTAATATAACACCTAAAGCAAGACTTCCTGCACAAGCAAGGGTATGTAAAGCTAAGGTAATAGCTTCAGAGGTACTGTCTGTTATTATTTCATACATTGTATTATACATTCCAGCACCAGGTACAAGAGGTATAAGACAACATATTACTATAGTGGTAACAGGAGTTTTAAGAACTCTTGCAAAAACTTCAGAGTATATACTAAATATAATTGATGACAAAAACATTGCTATTACTTCTGAAGTACCTAAATTTAAGAATATTAAATAAGATAGCCAGCTTAATCCTCCACCTAATGATGCAAATATAAGATTTTTACCTTTTACATTAAAAATAATTCCAAATCCTAAGGATGCAATAATAGCAGCAAGTGTTTGAAGTAACATTATAGTTTTCCTCCTAATATATTTATGTAGAAGCTTAATACAGCACCAGCTCCAGTTGCAATAGCTACTGCAATAAGAAAGGCTTCAGCAGCTTTAGTAAGGCCAGATAAGTAATCAGCGGCAATTATATCTCTAGCTGCATTTGTAATAGCAAGGCCAGGAACAAGAAGCATAATTGCACCTATATTAGTTTTATCAACCTGTGAAGCAATATTAAGAGAATATAATGCTACAGATAAAGCTGAAGCAATAGCTCCACATATAGAATTTATAAAAAAGGAATTTACTGATATCCTTGAAAGAAGTATAGAAACATATTGAATTATAAAACCAATAATAGAAGCAGAGATAACATCTTTAACTGTACCTTTAAAAAGAAAAGCAAAACATCCTGCTGAAATAGCTGAAAATATTAAGGTTGTTAAAGTTGAATATCTATCATTTTGGTCTATTTCTTTTAATGAATTATATAAAGATTCTATACTAACATGTTTTTTTTCTGAAAGACGTGAAAGAGTATTAACTTTATCAATTTTATTTAAATCAACGCCTCTAGAAGTAACCCTTTTTAAAATGCTATAAGTCTTATCATTTTTATATATAGATACTATTATTCCAGTAGGTGTTACAAAACTGTCAGCTTTTTCAGCACCAAAAGATAAGCATATTCTACAGATTGTTTCTTCAACTCTATAGGTTTCAGCACCATTTTGAAGCATAATCTGTCCTGCATAGCTTGAAACTTGAAGAAGTCTATCCATATCCATAAAAAAATCTCCAATCATTAAAAAATATAAATGTATTATAGCATAGTATGGCGAAATATGTAGTAAACTTTATATCTACAAGCTTAAAAAATTAATATTATGTTAAGTAAAAATGAATAAATCTAAAAGAGTGAAATAAACTCGAATTTAATGTTGATAATTGAAAAAATTAAACGTATAATTTAATAAAAAGATAAATTGGGGTGACAGAAAAATGAATTTTGAAAATATATCAAAAGTAGATGAAGAAATATTCGGATTAATCCAAAAGGAAAAAGAAAGACAACAAAAAGGTATTGAGCTTATAGCATCAGAAAACTTTACAAGTCAGGCAGTAATGGAAGCAATGGGTTCATACTTAACTAATAAATATGCTGAAGGATATCCAGGTAAAAGATATTATGGTGGATGCCACGTAGTTGATGAAGTAGAAGATTTAGCTAGAAAAAGAGCTTTAGAGTTATTTGGTGGAGATCATGTCAATGTTCAACCACATTCAGGTTCTCAAGCAAATATGGCAGTATACTTCACAGTGCTTAAGCCAGGAGATACAATAATGGGGATGGACTTAAGTAATGGAGGACATTTAACTCATGGTTCACCAGTAAACTTCTCAGGAAAGCTATTTAACGTTGTTTCATATAAGGTTAATAAAGAAACAGAAGTAATTGACTATGAAGATGTAAGAAAGGTTGCTTTAGAATGCAAACCAAAGCTTATAGTAGCAGGGGCTAGTGCTTACCCAAGAATCATAGATTTTAAAAAGTTTAGAGAAATAGCAGATGAAGTTGGAGCATACTTAATGGTAGATATGGCTCATATAGCTGGTTTAGTTGCTGGAGGAGTTCATCCATCACCAGTTCCATATGCAGATTTTGTTACAACTACTACTCATAAAACATTAAGAGGACCAAGAGGTGGTCTTATAATCTGCAAGGAAAAGTTTGCAAAAGACTTAGATAAAAACATATTCCCAGGAATGCAAGGAGGACCTTTAATGCATGTTATAGCTGGTAAGGCTGTATGTTTAAAGGAAGCATTAGATCCAAGCTTTAAAGAATACGCAGCTCAAGTTGTGAAAAACTGTAAGGCTCTTGCAGATGAACTAGTAAATAGAGGTTTTAAGTTAGTATCAAATGGTACAGATAATCACTTAATACTAGTAGATTTAAATAATAAAGACGTTACAGGAAAAGAAGCAGAACAATTACTTGATTCTATTGGAGTAACTTTAAATAAGAATACAGTTCCAAATGAAACAAGAAGTCCATTTGTTACATCAGGAGTAAGAATAGGAACTGCTGCTGTTACTACAAGAGGTTTTAAGGAAGAAGATATGAAGGTAGTAGCAGAAATAATTGATGAAGCTATACAAAATAAGGATGGAGATTTAACTGCTCTTAGAGAAAAAGTAGTAGCATTAAGCGAAAAACATCCTTTATACTAATATTAATAAATTATAAGCCTTAGAGTATAATACTTTAAGGCTTATAATTTATTAATATATTAAGTTTTAAAAATTAACTTTTACAGAGGTTATAGGACCGCCATGACCAGGATATAAAAGCTTTAAATTTAAGCCTTCAATTTTATTGATGCTTTTTCTTAGCATATCTAAATCTTCAACTATAAGTGATTCACAGGGGTATAAAAAGTTCATAAATACATCACCTGCTATAAGTTCATTTTTATTTAGTAAGACTCCAATAGAACCTTTTGTATGTCCAGGTAAGTGAATAATCTTTGCATCAATACCAAAAGATTTTAAGTTTTGACCGTCCTCTAAAAAAATATCAGGTTCGAAATCGTCTACATTTGCTTTCTTAAAACTTTTTAAGAAAGCTTTCTTTGTTATATTTCCTAAAAATGAGTTAGAATTAGAATATATAGTGTTCATAAGATTATTCTTTGATAATTTGTAATCATCTTTATGCATAGCAATTTTTGTATTGAAATGTTTAGCTAAAAATGCAGCATTAGCAATATGATCATAGTGTCCATGTGTTAAAATAATTAAAGTAATATTATAATCTTTTAATTTATCTAGTAAGAAAGTTCGATATTTTTCTTTGGCTGTATCTATTAAGATTGCATAGCTACCATAGTGTATTAAATAGCAATTAACGTTGCCACAGCAGATGGTAATTATTTTGTACATGAAAGTCACCGCCTATCATAAATATAAATATATTATAACAATAACAGTAAAAAAATACAATATATGTAAATAGCATTAAATTAGAATAGGAGTTAAAATTGAAGAAATAGAGGTGTTGTTTTATGCGTTATATAGATTTTCACTGTGATACGGCAGGAAGAATGCTCTATGAAAATCAAGGTTTAAAAAATAATAATTTTAGCGTAGATATTAATAAAATGAAAAAAGGAAATGCATTAGCTCAGGTTTTTGCTTTGTTTATTGATGCAGGAGAAGTAAAAGATACTTATTTAGAATTTGAAAAAATGTATAAAAATCTTATTTTAGAACTTAAGAAAAATGAAGAGGAAATTGAAATAGTTACTAATATTAATGAGTTAAGTAAAGCAGAAAAGAAAGGCAAAATGGGAGCTTTTATATCTATAGAAGAGGGAGAAGTTCTTAAAGGAAATATTGAAAATTTAAAAAAGGTATATGATAAAGGAATAAGAATAATAACACTAACTTGGAATTATAAAAATAAGCTTGGCTATCCAAACTATAATTACCTATATAAAGATAATGGATTAACAAGTACTGGTATAGAAATAGTTAAGGAAATGGAAGACTTAGGTATAGTTCCAGATGCATCACATTTATCAGATGGAGGCTTTTATGATTTAGTTAAGACATGTAAAAAGCCATTTATTGCGTCTCATTCAAATAGTAGAAGTATAACTAATCATCCAAGAAATCTTACTGATGATATGATTAAGCTATTAGCAAATAGGGGTGGAATTATGGGTATTAATTTCTGTGCAGACTTTTTGGGGAAAAATGAAGTGTCTAGCATAGAAGATATGGTTTCTCATATTAAACATATTAAAAAGGTAGGAGGAATAGATGTTATTTCTATTGGAAGCGACTTTGATGGTATAGAAAATGAAGTGGAAATAAAGGACGCATCAGAAATTCAAAAGTTAGAAAATGCTTTAATAAAAGAAGGATTTACTTATGATGAAATAGAAAAGATATATTATAAAAATGCTTTAAGAGTATTATATGAAACTTTAAAATAGAAGTGAAGGATGAAGATACATGGGAAAATTAACAGGAAAAGTAGCTATAGTTACAGGAGCATCAAGAGGAATAGGAAGAGCTATTGCTCTTGAGTTTGGAAAAGAAGGTGCTTTTGTAGTTATTAATTATTCAAAAGATGAAGAAGGAGCCAGAGAAACTTATAGACTATTAAAGGAAATTGGGGTATCAGCATTAAAAATAAAGAAGGATATATCTATATTTGAACATAGCAAATCTATAGTAGAAGAAACCTTAAAACATTTTGGAAAGGTAGATATATTAGTTAATAATGCAGCAAGAAGTACTATAGGATTATTTATGGATGCATCTAAAGAAGATATAGACAGCATGATAAATATTAATTTATTAGGAGCTATGTACTTAACTAAGAATGCAATACCCCATATGATAGGAAATGGAGGAGCTATATTAAATATATCTTCAATGTGGGGAGAAGTAGGAGCTTCTTGTGAAGTTTTATATTCAGCATCTAAGGGTGGAATAAACTTATTTACAAGAGCACTAGCAAAGGAAATGGCTCCATCTAATATAAGAGTAAATGCTATTGCACCAGGAGTAATTGATACAAAGATGAATTCTTTTTTAAGTGATGAAGATAGAGAAGGCCTTGAAGAAGAAATACCAATGGGTAGATTTGGAAAGCCAAGTGAAATAGGTAAAACTGCAGTATTTTTATGTAGTGATGATTCAAGCTATATTACTGGTGAAATAATAAGAGCTGATGGTGGAATGATCTAATTAAAGATAAGAAAAAGAGGATTCAAGTTTAGTTTTGAATCCTCTTATTACTTATTCAAAGTCAGGTTCACATTTTGGAAGATAGAAATCAAATTCAACTCCCGTTTCAGTATTGTGAAGGCTATATTTAAACCCATGAAGTTCAAGAAGATTTTTTACAATAGGAAGACCGAGGCCCATACTATTAGTATTTCGCTGTCTGGATTTATCAAGTCTATAGAATTTATCAAATAAATGTTCAATTTCATTTTCATCTATATGGCTTCCTTCATTAAGAACTGAAACCTTAAAAATATCATCTTTTTCAGAGATTCCTAAAATTATATCCTGATTAGGTTCAGTATATTTTATTGCATTTGTAATTAAGTTAGTTAATACCTGTTCCATTTGGAATACATCAGCTGATATATAGGAATATTCAGTTTCAGGTTCAAAGTAAAGATTAAGATTTTTATCTAAAGCACTTTGTTTATGTTTAGATACAAGTTTATTTATTAGTCTGTTAATATTAAAGATTTCAAAGGATGGTTTTATAACACCTGATTCAAGCTTTGAAAGTTCAAGCATATTAACAACTAGTTTTCCCATCTTTTGAGACTCATCAATTATAGTTTCTAAATATAAAGTCTTTTTATCATCAGATACTATATTATCTTTAAGTCCTTCTGCATATCCTTCAATTATTCCAATTGGAGTTTTTAATTCATGACTTACAGAATCAACAAAGTCTTTACGCATATTTTCAAGTTGTCTTTCTTTATCTATATCTTCTTGTAGCTTCATATTTTTTTCCTTTAAATCATTAAGGGAAGCTTCAAGATTTGAGGATAAAAAGTTTAAAGTATTAGCAAGATAGCCTATTTCATCTCTGCTTTCAACTTTACATTTCTCTGAAAAGTCCATATTACACATTTTTCTTGCAACATTATTCATTTTAATTAATGGTTTAGTTATTAAGTTTGAATATAAGAAGGCAATTAAAACTGAAATAACTATAAAACCACTAAAGATATATATGTAGAATCTATTTATTGTTTGAGTAGCTTCTTTTATAGGTTGAATAGATGCTACAGATATTAAAATACAATCATTTTTTGTTTTTAAGGACATTGCTGTAGCAACACCTATTTTTATAGTTCCAGATATAGTATCTTGAAACTTTAAAGTTATTATTTTATTTTCATCAAAAAGTTTAGTCATATCATCTGGATCATTTAATATTTCATTTGCAAAGGAAGATAGAAGCTTATAATCAAAAGATGTATTGCCTGTGTTTTCCTTTAAGTGAAGTATCTGTCCATTTGATGAGCATATTCCTATCTTTGCATTAGTGGCTTCTTCAAAAGAATACATAGCATTAGTAAGAACTGTACTTGTATCTAATTCATAGGAGTACATAGTTTTAAAATTAGAAACTTCTTTGTAAAGTGACTTTGTTTTTGAAGATTCATAAAAGTATTGAAAAAAGAAAGCTTGAAATATTAATATTGTAGCCATTAAAGTAGTAAGCAATCCTAAGGTTATTACAAATAACTTTGCTGAAAGACTTGTAGATATCTTTTTTAACATTTATTTTGTCACCTCAAATTTGTATCCACTGCCCCTAACAGTTTTTATATAAGTAGCTTTTTCCCCAAGCTTTTCTCTTAATCTTTTAATATTAGTATCTACTGTTCTTATATCTCCGTAATAATCAATTCCCCATACATTATCAAGAATGTTATCCCTAGAAAGAGCTATGGCTTGATTATCAATTAAGTAAATTAAAAGTTCATATTCCTTTGGTGAAAGGGATAAAATATTATCATCTATTTTTACTTCACGAGATAATTTATTAATAATAATACCACCATAATTTTGAGAGCTAGAATCTACATCACTTTTTGTTCTCTTTAATAAAGCCTTGACTTTAGCCACAAGAACCTTAGGACTAAAAGGTTTAGTTACATAATCATCTGCACCTATATCATAACCTTCAAGCTTATCCTCTTCTTGGCTTTTTGCAGTTAGAAGTATTACAGGAAGAGTTGAGACTTCTCTTATTTTTTGCAAAGTAGTTAATCCATCCATTACAGGCATCATTATATCTAGAATAATAAGATCAATTTTATTATCTTTAAATATATCTAAAGCCTCTTGGCCATTTTCAGCTTCAAATATTACATAATCTTCAGTAATAAAATAGTCGCGCAGTAAAAATCTTATTCTAAATTCATCTTCGACAATTAATATATTTTTTTTCATAAGGTAATCACTCCAAATTTTTAATTTTACACACACTGTTATTTACATTATATTATAAATTTTAAAGGATATAAATTAGAATAGTAGAATTAATATATTGTAATGTTTAAGAAAAAATATTATATTAAGAGTTGCTATAATAAAAAAGGAGAGTTTAAATGTTAAAATTTAATTTTGATTAAGATGGCTACGCACACTCATGACTTTAGTTATGAGTTAGTAGCCAAAATAGTCAGCATATAGAGAAATTTATATGTAGAGATAGGCAAGAGACCTATCCAATACTACTTGAATTGCTGGGAACTCCTAAAGCTAACTAAACCACAACGTAAGCATGAAATAAAGTTAAGCGTGAGGGTTACGAAAGTAGAAAGAATTAGTTAGATGGCATAAGGTTAAATCCTAAGTGCTTATACAATGGATAATCAGCAGGTAAGCTCTAAATAGGAGAAACTTCAACGACTATCCCTCCTGAGGGGAGTACACTACAAGCTATTGGTAGTGGAAGTGGGTAGA
>NZ_FPBY01000037.1 GCF_900116755.1 Clostridium sp. DSM 8431 | reverse complement strand
GGCGCCAGGAAAAAGATGTGCTTACAGATATTTTTAAGATTCTTGCTGTTTTAGCTATAGAGTTTTGATTCACAAGGCATTCTATAAATTTCATCCATAAACTCATATCCTTTTTAGATGAAAAGATGGGGGTATGAGTACTTGATACAAAGGATTTTTTTCAGGATTTACAAAGATATCTTTGAACATTTTTGTTCTTTCCATTTTTAACTATGTATTTATTATGACAATGAGGGCAAATTAATTTTGAATCTTTTTTAATTGAGGATAATTCAATTAGTGTGCTTATATCAACAATTAATTTTCTTTTTGCGGGATTATTCATAGGTTTTATCATTTCTAATACTTCATTGTAACTATACGAATTCAAATATATCATCTCCTAAAAAATCTTTGTTAAGATGATTGACATATTTTATCACTTTTATTCATAATACAGCCTAAAATAAAAGCTACCTTTACACTTACAACTGCAAAAGTAGCTTTTAAAGACAATTATTTCTTAATAATCATATTTTCAGGTACACAAATTACTCCACTTGGAATATTAAAACTTCCATCGCTAGTTATTTTATATTCATTATTATTAATTTTACAAACAGCATTATCACTATACCCAAAACATTTTTTAAAGTCAGTATCATTATAAAAATTTCTTGTAGCTTCTACTTCATAATTAGAATAAATTTTTCCACTATCAAGCATATAAAATTTATTGCTTCCATCAGAAGTATTAATAGTAAATTCTCCTGGTTTTATTCCAATTTTTTCTAATACATTTTTAATTTGTGTATTTGTAAAGTTAGATTTAACAAAGTTACCACTTGCATCATGGGAAAGGCTTGTAATAATCTGTTCTATTCTTCCTACTTCAGCCATATCAAAACTATCTAATGCCTCTTTTCTTTTGGACATATAAACTTGTCCATTTTGGCAGGCAAAAGTAACTCTTTTACCGTTTAAATCTACTTCAAATTCTTTTCCATCAACTACCTTTAAAGTATTTGATTTATTATCTTCAATTTTATTTTCAGTAGTACTATTATTAGTTTTCTTACTATCACTTGCACTTCCTGTATCTTTTGTATCTTCTGTATTGTTTGTAGACGTTTTAGAAATTATAGTTGCATTTTCGTAAGATTTTAAAAAACTATTCTTTATTCTACTTAAGCTATCATATTTACTAAAAGCTTTTTGATTAACTTCTAAATAATCTGAAAACATAGCTTTAGATGAGTCTTTCTCCATCTTACTTCTAATAACATCATTAAAGTATCTTCCTCTTAATCTAGCATTTGCATTGCAGCTATGAATATAATTATTGTAATTATACACTTTATCACCCCTTTTAAATTGTATTTAATTATATTATCGTCATTTTTATTACAATTATAATACTTTTTTTATTTTTTACCACAAAAAGTATAAACACAAATACTACAGCAAAAAAATAGAGCATAGAATCTTTGAATTAAGATTTCATGCTCTATTTCTATTTTTTCTTATTTTGTTTTAAATATATGTATTTCTTTTTCCAATATATTAGTAACTTCATTAAGATCTATAGATGTTTTTTCAACACTTTTACTACTTCCATTGATTTCTGTTAATGATGATAAAACTTCTTCTGTTGAAGCAACTATTTGCTCTGCTATATTATATGATTTATCTACCTTTTTACCTATTACCTCTTTATCTCTATCAATTTCTTCTGTAGTTGAATTTAATATTCCTATTTTAGATGCTATATCATTGATTTCAGTTATAATTCCACCAAATGATTTTAAAGCATCATCTATAATTACCATAGACTCACTTACTTTTCCATCAACTATATTACTATCTTTTGATATTTCATTTGTTTCTCTAGAAACATCATCTATAAGTTTACTTATAACATTTACAGACTCTTTACTTTGTTCTGCTAATGTTCTTATTTGCTCAGCTACAACTGCAAAGCCTTTTCCTGCATCGCCAACTCTTGCTGATTCTATAGCAGCATTTAAGGCTAAAAGATTGGTTTGTTCTGCAATATCATTAATAAAATTAGTAATTGAACTTATTTCTCTTACAGTATTACTAAGTACAAATACTTTATTAGTAAATGATTTTATTAATGTATTAACATGAGTAAAAGCTTCTGATAATTCATCCATTTTTACTGTACCATCATTAGTTTTTTCTATAATTATACCTGCACTATTATCTAAGAAAGATACATTATTTATAAATTCTGAAATCTTAGTTGAAAATTCATTAAGAATAGTATTAATGTCACGTAAATCATCAGCCTGCTCTTCTACTCCATTAGTTATATTTTCAACAGCTAAATGAACATTATCAACTGCTGCTGATAATTCTGAAGATATATAGTTTAGATTTTCAACCTTTCCATCTATATCTTTACTGTTACTCTTAAGTCCATTTATAATATTATTAAAGTTCTGTAATGTCTTATTAAGAGACGCCTTCATATCATCAAATTCATTATTGTATTTACATTCAAGCTCTATATTTAATTCACCTTCAGATACTCTCTTCAATGTTTTGTTAATATATCTTACTTGTCTATCAAATATCTTAATTACAATTATAGCTAAACTTATAAATATAGCTAGTGAACTAGCTATTATTACAACATATACTATAGTTGCTACTTTAGCCTTATCTGTTGATGCATCATAATCATGTTTTGCCCAATAATCTAAATAGTCTAAGATTGCATTAATGTTATTAGATAATATTGTTTCATTTTCATCCATTTCATCTATAATATTATCGACTATTCCTTCCCCATTCTTATATTGATTTACATTCATTAAAGTAAGATCATAATATTTTTTATATGATGATTCTATGTTTTTAACGTAATTTTCTTCTTCTTCATAATCAGTTTCATTATATTTGTCTATATTTTGAGTAACTTTTTTATTAAGCTCTTCTATTCTATCTGTATATTCCTCTTTATATCCATCCTTAACCTCTAAATTAATTACCTTCATCTCAAGAAAACTACTATTTATTTCATGTATAAGATCATTATAACCTTTATATGAACAAATATACATAGTATCCTCTGCCATTGCCTTCCCTATATATGTACCAACAATACCAGTTATTAAAGTAAATGATGCTGCTATAATACACAATATTTCTATTACCCTTTTCATCCTCATTTTTGAAATAATCTTTTCCAACCAAAACTTCACCCTTCCAATAAACTCATAATATTATCGTTACTTTTCTTTTCCTTTTAATACCATTTTACTTTTTGCGAAATTATTTTATTGAAGGCTACTTTTTTATTGAAATCTTAAAAATTTCCTCGCATCATCACAAAAAATATCGAAAACACATGCACATTATAACAAAAAATAATTTCATATAAGTGATAGTCCAAATTTTATATTGGGCAACTGGAACTTATTCAGTAAGCGTTTGTAAGTCGAGTTTCCTTTGAATTTTTGCTTTTAGGTTCTTTCTCAGGCACTATATTTTTTCTTTTTAACGTATTGAAGAAATTGCATAACTAAAAGCCTATAGCAATCAGTGCTCGCTATTAAAAAAATTAAATTTTCTACATGTTAAAAATAGAGTAAAAATACATTTCACTCCATTTATAAATTTCTATATTCTAATTTTCTTTTTATCTAAAAATATAGATATAATATCACTTAAGATAAATATTATCAAAGCCATTATACATAGCATAACTTGTCCATATGCATCTTCTAAAACAAGCATAGAGTATCCAAGTATAACCCAGTGAGCACAATATATACCATTACAATTTTTACTCCATCTAGCAAAACACTTATAAATACCATCTGACATATTCTTTGTTATTAAGTAAATACAGCTTATCCATTGTAATACAAACACACCCATAATAATATTTCCAATTATATCGTGATGATAGTAATTAGTCTGAAATAAGTCAAATAAACCAAAATCAATTCTCTTAATATAAGTACAAAGCCATAGTGCAATTGATAAAGGTGTAGTTACAATAAATAGTTCCTTATATAATTTATCTTTATCAGTACATCTAATTAGCTTATTTGCAAATATGTATCCAATTATAGGATAAAAAATCCAATTCAAAAATGGAAACCATGAATAATCATCTGTTCCACATATAAGACCAAAAATAGAATTAAAAACTTCATTTTCTACCGTTAATCTACTTAATAATAATCCTAAAGAAGAAAATACAGCCCATAATATTATTAAGTACTTATCTTTAATTTTATATTTCTTTACAATTGCAAAAAACATAAATGCTAATGCTGCGAATGCCAAAATCTCAATACCAAATAATGAATCCCATGCTTCTGTTATTGAAGCTGGATCATTGTCCATTTTTCCAATAATCATATATGGTATAAAATCCCTTACAAAATTTAATGCATATGATAATACAAATAGTTTACATCCTCTAGTGAAGGTTACTTTAGCTGTACTCTTTTTAGAATATACTAGCCCTGCTCCAAGAAGAAACATAAACACTGGTGCTGCTGGAGGACTTCCTAAAAATTCTATTATTTCGGAAAATATAGTTCCTTTAACATCTTCTCCATACACCTCATACACATGAACAAGTACCATGAATATCACTGCCACCCCTTTAGCAATATCCAATTCTCTCTGTCTGCCTGAATTTACTTTTTCCTCTGCAAAAATACCCAAATCATTCCCCTCTTCCTTTGTAATATTTTCCAGTTTTTTACTAGACATTTCTAAATGTATCATCCACTACTATTTATGTCAACATTCTTTTAAGGCATTTTTAAATATTTTTATATTTTTTATAAAATTTATCTTTCAACCAAACCTTTTTATGACGCATTGCAACATTTTATCGCATTTTTTATGTGAAATAATTTTATACAATAAATATTTCCTCAAGCAAAAATGGACACCCCTTATTCAACTTCAAGGGATGTCCATTTACATCAAATAATCAATTTTAAAATTCTAAATTCACTGTTTCTAAATCTTCAGGCACAAAAATTTCACCTTTGAAATTAACTGCGGCCTCTTCTCTATAATGTTTTTTTCTTTCTTCTAAATTAGAATCTTCAGTATGATACAAAAGTAAAGCTTTAGCTCCTAAATTCTCTGCTAATAAACCAGCATCTAAAGCTGTACTATGGTGCTTTTCATAAGGCTTAAAAACTTCTCTATCGTTATATAAACAATAAGCTTCAGATAAAAGTAAATCACATTTATCCATATACTTTTTATTTTCTTCATTAAATGGCTCATCACCAAGGCAAACTACTTTTCTGCCATTAGGTAATATAGCCGCAAAGCCAAACTGTTTAGCTTTTGTAGATCTTATATCAAAAAAGTTGAATTTTATTCCACCTATTTCTTTTTTGTAATCATCCTTAACTTCAATAATATTTATTCTTTCATCCATAGTTTTTAAAAGTTTTTTAGTTAACATCATTTTGCAGAATACTTGTAATATTTCCTTCACTTCATCATGACAATATATATTAAAGTCTCCTTCATATTTTCCACTATTCATTAATGCTGCTATTTTTCTAATAACCCAGATAGCTCCTAGTACATGATCAGTATGTCCATGAGTTACAAACATATTTCTAATATTATTATAAGGAATTTGTGCTTTTTCTAATTGCACCATTATTCCATTTCCACCACCTGCATCAACTAAAAAATATTCATCTCCATTTCTTATAGCAAAACATGTATTATAACATTTTGTTACCATAGCATGTCCAGTTCCTAGCATGATTAATTCTAATTTCATAATTATTTCCTCCTAAGTTTTATTAAATATAAAAACAAATTAACCTTAAATATTAAGCAATATTTTAGGAGGATTTTTTATGTTCTCTAAAAATCCTCTTTTTATTGCTAAGTTATTATCTAAATAATTCTCCATAGAAACATATACAATAAGCCTTCTATAATTAATAAAGGTATCTATTTCCTTTATAAAAACTTCATCTAGATAATTTTCTTCTCTATACCCTTTAATAAAAGTCTCTAAAAAATTAGTTGAAAATTTTTCATTAGTTATTGGCTTATAAATGCCTCCGCATTCATTAAACATAACTCTTTGAATAATAGAAACTATATCATTAATAAAAAATTGACAGGAAGCAAATTCAAAATCAATTAAAGTTATTTTCTTATCATTTACTAAAATATTATTTTCATGATTATCATTATGAATAAAACCATAAGTATCTCTATTTATAGGCATTGAAGACATCTTTTTTAGAACTTCTAAAAGCTCTCCTTTAACTATTTCATTTTTGCATTTATTATAAAAGTTATCAACTTCATCAATAAACCCAAATTCATACTGAAAGCTAGATATATTCTTCCATATTCTAAACTTTTTTGAAGCATTATGAGCTTTCCCTATAATCTTACCCCAATTATAAATTAGTTCATCAGTTAAATCTTCAAATTTAATAGGTGACTTTCCCTTTACAAACATCATTGTATAGGCTATATATGTATATTTTTTATCACAAAAAAACTCATATAGTTTTCCTTTATTATTTAATATAGGGTAAGTTATATTTATTCCTTTAAGCACTAAAAATTTTGCATATTCAAATCGTTCTTTAAATGCTATGTAATTTTCTTTTTTATTTAAAGGCACAGCTAAAATCTTTAAAACTCTCTCTCCATACTTAGTGTTATAAGTATAAACTATTCCATCTGAGTCCTTTCGTCCACCACCCAAAAAACTAAGCTGCGACCTAGAAATCCCATAAGGCTTGCATAATTTATCTAAAATTTCATCAGAAACCTCAACCATAATATTTCTCCTTTAATTTTTTATACCTAAGTAATATTATGATTTCTTAAATTATAAATTTCAATATATTTCTATTCACTTCTTAAAGAATCTACAGGATCAAGCTTTGCTGCTTTTACTGCTGGTATTAATCCTGCTGCTGCACATATAACTATACTTACTGCAATGCCTAAAAGAAGATAAGATGCTTTTATTACTAAAACATCTATATAAAAATGTCTATATACTATAGGATTAATTATATATGATAACAAAAAGGATACTAAAATTCCCAAAATGCCACTTCCAACTCCTATAAGTATAGATTCAGAAATGAAAATTCTCCTTATATCTTTACTTCTAGCTCCTATAGCTCTTAAAAGTCCTATTTCTTTTGTCCTTTCAGACACACTTATTCTTAAAACCACAATAATCATAATAGCTGAAACAACTAAGGATATTGCCGCAATTCCTGCTAATACATAAGTCATAAGCTTTAACATTGTAAGAAGTTTTTCTCCCATTATCTCTTGAGGTGACCCTTCATAACCTAAATCTTTAATTAATTTTTTTATATGTACAGCATTACTCTCACTATCTGCTTCTAAATACATTTTAGTTGGCTCTAAATCATAATTATATTCTTTTGCTATTTCCTTTAAATCATCATAATTTACATAAATTATAGTAGTTTCTTCAGAAGGCGCTCCTGCATCAGAGGAAAAGATTCCACTTACCTTAAAATCAGATTCAATGAAAGATGTTCCTAAAATCAATTCCACTGACACATCTTCATCTATTATTTCTGAAGTTTCTACTGATAAGTCATCTAATATTCTTTCACTTATTAATATTTCATTTTTTTCAGGCCTTCTGCCTTCAATAATATTCTCCTCTGTAATACTTTTAGACATACTATTTACCATTAATATCATACTTTCATCATCATTAAATTTTAAAAATGCAGACCCAATGGAAACCATACTGAAGCCCTTTTCTGTTCCAACAACATTTTTTAAAGATGATAAAAGCTTTATATCATTCTCTTCAAAATTTTTTCCTGCTCCCATAACAGACATAACCATTTTTGTGGGATCATCATCTGTTTTCATATTAACTTCTACAATAAGTGGATTCATATATTGATAAATAATACTACTAAAATAAGATTTTAGTCCATTACCTAAACCAAGCATAAGTATAATACTCATAATACCGATACTTACACCAAAAAGCATAAGTATATTTCTGCTTAACTTCTCTTTCATATTTTTTTCTGAAATTTTTATAGCAGACATAAAGCTTAAATTACCTTTGTTTTCTTCACTCCACTTTTCTGTATTCTTTAATATAAAAGTTTCTCTATTTTTACTATCTTCAATAATTTTACCATCCTTTAATTTAATTATCCTATTAGAATAGGAAGCTACTAAGTCTGAATGAGTTACCAGTATTACAAGTTTTCCCCTTTTAGCTATACCTCTTATTATGTCTAAAACATGTTCTGTAGTTTCTTGATCTAAAGCTCCTGTTGGTTCATCTGCCACTATGATTTCTGGATTATTTATAAGAGCTCTTGCAATTGCTACCCTCTGTCTTTGACCTCCTGATAATTCATTAGGCTTTTTATTTAAGTGATCTATTAACCCAACTTCCTTAAGGGCACTTATGGCACGTTTTCTTCTTTCTTCTCTATTTATGTTAGAAAGCCTTAAAGCTATTGTTACATTATCTAAAATAGATAAATGAGAAATTAAATTGCAGCTTTGAAATACGAAGCCTATTTTATTTTTTCTATAACTATCTAATTCCTCTTTAGAAAACTCACTTACATCTCTTCCTTTAAAACTTAACCTTCCACTAAAGTCCGAATCAAGTCCTCCTATAATATTCATCATAGTAGACTTTCCACTGCCAGATTCCCCTACTATAGATATCATCTCACCTTTTTCAAAATCCAGACTAACATCTTTTAAAACATGGCAGTAATCATCTTCATTTATTTTATAATACTTATTTACCTTCCTTAATTGTAAAAAACTCAATTTTCAAACTTCCTCCTCTGTATATTCCCACTTTTCCTTCCCTATTCAGTATACCCAGCAATGTTACTAATAATTAGTATTGCCATTATTAAAATTAAAATAGCTGCTGCTGAAAATAAAATTACACTTTTATTTTTCTTAATAAAACTTATTGAATCTTCTCCCTTATCAATATCCTTAAGCTTAATCTCATCATCAAAATTAATTTCTTTAACCTTTATCATCTCTTTATTTTTCATAAATACATACCTCCGAGCTTGAATTATTTTATAATATGTATATTATTAAATTAATTTTTATATACCTTTTACCCTTTCTAAAGTATCTAATTACTATATTTATCCAGATAACAATTAGATACTTTAGAAATATACATAATAAAAATAGGATTCAAATACTTGAATCCTATTTTTGCTTTGTACTAAAAATCTATATTATTTTTTAATTCTTACTACTCTTTATATTAACAAATATAGTAGTTATAAGTCCTCCATATAATACTACAGCCCCAAATGTTAAAAATCCAATTGCTGACATTGTCATTTATACTTCACCACCTTCAATTAAGTTGTCATTTTTCCAAGGTTTCCTGCTTATTATTAAAGCCAAAATAATAGCAAAAGCTACTATAGACCATCCATAAGCCACTGTCTCCATACGAGTATATCCACCATAAGCTTCTTTAAACTCATTAATTAAACTACTTACTAGCATTACTGAAAGAATAGTTGGTGTAACAAATTTTATTACAAATTCCCACCACTTTCCTATACTGAAGTAAGATACTGAATTTGTGTGTTCACGAATAGTTCTAGGTCCTACAACCCATCCTATAAATACTGATTCTAGAAGGCCTATTACAACAATTCCATAATTATTGATGAAATTATCAACAATATCTAATATGTATATACCAGCTCCACTAGAATAAATAGTACTTACTAAAAATCCTGCTCCACATATTAATGAAACAACCTTTTTTCTCTCCCATCCAGTTTTCTCAATAATTGGTGCAGATACTGCTTCTACTAATGATACTGAAGAAGTTAATCCTGCAAAAAGTAAACATGTAAAGAATAAAACTCCTAGTATACTTCCCCATATTCCTGGAATTACTGAAAATACCTTTGGGAAAACTATAAAGGCTAAACCTATTCCTCCTGAAACAACTTCATCTATTGGTACATTAGATGCATTTGCCATAAATCCTAATATAGAAAAAACTCCAATTGCACATAAAAACTCAAAACCACAATTAGCAAAGGCAGTCATAAAGGCAGTGTTATTTATATCTGTATTATCTGGAAGATAACTTGAATATGTAACCATTATTCCCATACCTACACTTAAAGAAAAGAATACTTGTCCATAAGCTGCTATCCAAACATCAAGATCTTTTACCTTATTCCAATCAGGAGTAAATAGCTTATTTAAACCTAAAGTTGCTCCTTCTAAAGATACACCTTTAATTACAATTATTATCATTATAAATATTAATAAAGGTAATAATACTCTGTTTAATTTTTCAATACCTTTTTTAATACCTCTATAACATATAAACCAGTTAACAGCCCATAATATAGCTATTCCTATTAATATGGACCATATAATATGTCCCATTTCAAAAGGCGATGAAGTTACATTTAAAAAGTCATTATAAAAATAAGCATTTGTATCTTCTCCCCATCCTTTACTAAAGCTTAAAGTAAAATACTTTATTGTTAAACTTAATATCATCCCATAATATGCTAAAATTAAAAATGCATTTATTGTTGGCCACCAACCAACCCATTCCCATTTTTTATTTCCTCTTGCAAGAGCTAAAGGCGTAGCAGCTCTAAACTTATGTCCTACTCCGTATTCAAGAATTAATAAAGGTATAGCTGCTGTAATAATAGCTATAAAATATGGAACTAAGAAAGCTCCTCCCCCATTGCTATATACTAAGTAAGGAAATCTCCATATGTTTCCTAAACCTACTGCTGAGCCAACAGCTGCAAGAATAAAACCCATCTTGCTTCCCCATTGCTCTCTATTTTCTTTCATATTTATCCCCTTCTTTTACTTTTTATGTATTTTATCAATATAATAATATATATTAAATCATTTTTGCTTTTTAATCAATATATATATATTTTTTTAATATCTTTTGAAAAATAACGACTTTCACTTAAAACTTTATCATTTCAATCCTTTAATTCTTCTTATTTTTTATAACCTTATTAATTATATTTTTGAGTATAAAATCATAAAAAGGTCCTAGTAGTTATTAATAACTACCAGAACCTTTTTATAAATTTATAATTTTTTATTTATTTCCACCTATTGAAACTAAATCAGATGAATAAGCTTGAAGTTTAGCTTTTAATTCAGTATTAATTTCTGCTGAAGTGTCATCTGCTGAAGTGAATTGCCACTTAAAGTCTCCTCCATTAACTCTTCCTGCATATTTTGTTACATTTTCTTTTGCATCTTCTGGGCTTTGTGCATTATACTTATACATTGTAGCTGCTGTATCAAAGTTATTATAAGTTGTACCACCACTTATAGTTTTATATGAAGATGATACCTTTTCATTTCTTGATGAAGCTAGGTATGCATCAAATTGAGTGCTGTCTTGTTGTGCATATACAAGTCTCTTAGCTCCTTCTATGTGGTTATTGTATGCCTTAATCATACCACCTGCTTCACCTGAGAAAGTACCTTTAGCTATTTCATAAATATCAGTTCCTTGCATAGATGATAACATTGGGTATTTACAATTTCTATAGAAGTTTGATTCTACAAAGGCTGAACTTCCTTTTGTAACTCCAACTCCATACTTAGCATTTCCATCAAAGTAGTTGTTGTATATATGAACTGTACCAACTCTTATTCTTGGATGTCTTGAATCTGAATGATCAAACCAGTTATGATGATATGTTACATGGAAATCTTCAGTATCACTCATACCACAAAGTGAACATTTTCCTGAATCATAGTAATGATTATATGATACTGTTACATAATCTGATTTAGCCTTTACATCAGTAGAGCCATCACCTTTAACTTGGTCTTTATCACTTCCTGGCTTTCCATAGAAAATATCATTGTTATGAATCCAGATATTTTCGTTATTTGAATCTAGTGAAATACCATCATCAGGGAAAAGCATAACTCCTAAATTTCTAACTTCAACATTATGAGCATCTCTTATTAAAAGTCCCCATCCATTAATTGTTGCATCTTCACCAACACCTTCAAATGTTAAATTATAACATCCTTTAATTTGTACATATCCACTAGAATTTAAACCACTTATATCTGCACCTTTAATTTCACCTTCCATACGTATTATTAATGGTGTTTTATCATATCCTTTTTGACGTTTAGCTAAAATATCAACTAATCCTGTACATGTAGTAATCTTTCCTTTTGCATTAGTAATTACATCCATCTTAACGCTGTTTACGTTTTCAGAAGATACATATAAAATCTTTGCATTACTCTTTACTGTACCATCATCATTATATCCACCTGAAGCCGTACCATTAGGTGACTCTTTAGAGAATGCAAAACCTTCTCTTACATTAGCTGCTACACTTATTGAGCTTGTTACAGCCTGCTTTGAAGTATCTTCTTTTCCATTCATTAATGGAACAACTTTTAGTACATAGTTACCAGCTTTAAGTCCCATTGCATCTGCTCTAAAATAAGAAGGATATTCTCTTATTAGTTCATTATCTAATTTTGTATAAGTTGAATCAGATGCATTAGCTGCTTTAACGTAAACATTGTATCCTGTTGCTCCTGAAACTGCACTCCATTCAACGTTTGCATTTTCCATATCTCCATTAGTTTCTAAAATAACAACTGAGCTTTGAGTAGCTTTAGCAACACTTGTAGATGTAGCTACAGCTTGTACACTACTTGTTTTGGCTGATGCATTTATATTTTGTACTACCACCATTGTTGATGCTAAAGAAGCAGCCATAACTATAACTGAAATCCTTTTCAATCCATTGTTTATTTTACCATTATTGTTCATAAAAACGCCCTCTTTCAATTAATATTCACACATTCATATCTTGTATACATTTATATTCTCATTTTTTTCATGTTTTGTCAAAGTTTAAAATATTCTTAAAATTATGAGATTTATTTAATTTTTTTGAATTTTACTCCTTTTTGCGCCATTTATCCCTTTAATTCTTAATTTTTTTCTATAATTCAATAACTATAAACTTTTTGTTGTATATTAGCCTTTAAGTATCAGCCCAGATTTTATCCTTGGGTGAATTACTAAATACAGTCATAAGTAAAACTAGCTATTCTAAACATCGGCCATTGCCCTTTAAAATTTGTATTTTTATAAGAATTCTCCCTATTTATAAACATTTAAATAACCATAACTAATTAGATCATATTTACTTAAAGCACTATTATTCTTGAAACATTAAAACTCTTAAAACTATGCTTTCCCTTTAGAATGATTATATAATTTAGCTTACAATAGAAATATAAACTACCATTAGCCTCTCTATATTAATCAGTATTTAAATTTCTTATATGGCCTGAAAAGCATCTAGCACCACCTAAATTTATCCTAAGCTATAAGCTTAACTACTTCCCCTCATACTTTCTCCTATTAGCGCACTTTTAAACCTTTAGGAAACACTAGAAAAAGCTCAAGGCAACTTTAATTACCTTGAGCTTTCTTATATATTATTTTTAATTAACACTAATTACTTTATCTTCATAATAAACAAGAACCTTAGAAACATCATTATTTCCTTCAAATCTTGTCCAATCATTTTTAGCTATAGTTAAATCTATTTTCATTGTAGCTTTATTATTTAATACACCATCTTCAAAAGAAATTTCAGCATAATCTTTAGCATTATCTTCTTTATTAAAACTTACTGATGCATTAACAGGAGCATACCATGGAGCTACTGTATAATTTATTCCTCCATAAATAAAGGATTTAAAAGATTCTGCTTTATCTCCATTAAAATAGTAACGTACCTTTAACTTAGATAAATCAT
Organism: Clostridium sp. DSM 8431; assembly: GCF_900116755.1. Taxonomy (GTDB): domain Bacteria; phylum Bacillota; class Clostridia; order Clostridiales; family Clostridiaceae; genus Clostridium. The sequence continues at coordinate 10,633 of NZ_FPBY01000037.1, read as the reverse complement.
ACCTATCTGTAGAATCTGTAGTTATATCTATATTAGTTTTAATATTTTCACCATAAGAAACATTATAAGCCTTTGCATCTATAGTCTTTAAACTCACATCATTCTTAATATCTGAATCTGGCTTTTCTACCACTTCAGACACTTTTTCAGTTTCTTTTTCCTCTTCTTTATCTACTACTTTTTTTTACGTTAACAGCTAGAGTATTTACTTTATTATTTGCAGAGAATCTTGCACCAATAATACCTTCATCACTTGAAAATGTAGCATACTTACTTGAAGATGATACTATAGCAGCTCCATTTGTATTAATAGTTCCATCTTCATTTCTCCATAGCTTATCAAAGTCTGTTCCAACCTTTGCTATATTAGTACTAACAAAGTCTGAAGCCTCTACCCCTGTAGAAATTGCTTCACCTCTAGTTACTGAAGATCCAGTATCCATAGCTTGTGCATCTGTTACCTTATACCACTTCTTACTGTTATTTAATATTAAATGATCTCCTGTTAAATTTACATACTTATCTGAAGTTCCATTAGTTGTATATGATATACAGTTTGAAGCAAAAGCACCCTTACATCTATATAAACTAAAGTTGTTCTTTCCACCGCCTTTATTGTTATCAAATGCAGTACAGTTAACAACCTTTATTGCTTCTGGATTATTATTATCAGTAAATCCATGGTGTAAATTTTCTATTGCAATACAGTTTTCTACAACATGTGGAGTACCAACTCCTGAACCCCCAAGTTTAAATCCATTTCCATCACAGCTTGACTTAGTAGTTCCATCTTCAGTCATACCATTTCTCATTGCAATACAGTTTCTAATAGTTACTATACCAATTGGACCAGTTGCTGACTTAGCAAATAAATCCCATCCATCATCACTATTGTTATATGAAATACATCCATCAAATACATTTCCATCTCCACAAGTAAGCTTAGAAGCAAATCCATCTGCATTTTCATAAGTTGCAGGGTCACAGTTATTCTTTGAAGTGCAGTTTAATATTTTATTATAGCTTGGCCATTCATTATAGTTAGTAACTGATGAACTTCTTCTACTAATTTGAAGACCAGTATCTCTATTTCCATCAAATATACATCTTTCAATTACATTATGGCTTCCTGATAACATCATACCATTATCAGCAGCTCCCTTAATTGTAATATTAGCTATATACCAATAGTTTGCATTCATTTGAATACCTCTTGCATTAAGTGAAGTATCCTTTGTATTATAAGCTTCCGAAGAGAAATCTAAAACAACTTTAGCTCCCTTACATCCCTTTAATACGTTATAAGCATCTTTAGTACCACTGTTATTTATAGTTAATACATGATCAAAAGAGTAAGTTCCTTCTTCTAAAAGTATTGAAGAGGCTTTTCTTTCTGCAACATTTTGAAGCGCACTTTCTAAATCTAAAGGTTTTGCATATGTTCCATCATTAGATGCATTTCCATTAGGCGCTGCATAAACTACACCTTCAAAAGCACTATCATCAGCATTCATAAGTCCTGTTGTCATTCCTGTAGCTTCAATTTTTCCAATATTAACATTTTCAGCAGGAGTTTCTGGTTTTTCTGGCTTTGTTGGATTTTCTGGCTTTGTTGGTTCTGTAGGAGTCACCTCTTTATCTCCATATGATACTGCCATATAAAAGATATTACCTGAATCAACCTTAGCTATTGAATGTTCACCTGCTGCTAATTTTGTAGTTAATATACCATTTGATGCAGTAACTTTACTTCCATCAATCATAATATTTTTATTAAATCCATCATTAAATACTAATGTTAATTCTGCTTCTTTTGTTGTAGTAAATGTAATACTTGTAGATGATTCTACTTTTAAACATTGAGTTAATGATAAACCATTATAAGTTGTACTTCCTTTACTTGTTGAAAGTGAACCTTTTATATTAAAGAATGAACTTTTAAGCCCATCAGTTGTAAAGTTATGAACTGCTGAAGCTGTATTTGTTTCTTCACTTTTAGTTGGTTCTTCTGGTTTTACTGGATCTTCCTTTTCTTCTGGCACTGATGCTATTTCTTTTATTGAATTTCCTCCAATACTTACTACATCAGATTTATAAGCTTTAATTTTAGCCATTAAATCTGCATTTAAACTGTAAGATTCATCATCAGCTTCTGTAAACTGCCATGAGAAGTCTCCACCATTAACTCTTCCTGCATAAGACATAACTTTTTCCTTTGCTTCTTCTGGAGAATCTACATTATAACTATACATACTAGCTGCAGTATCAAAGTTATTATAATTAGTACCACCAGATACAGTCTTATAAGAAGAAGGTACTTTTTCATCTCTAGTAGAAGCTAAATATGCATCAAATTGAGTTGCATCATCATTTGCATATACAAGTCTCTTAGCTCCTTCAATGTGGTTATTGTATGCCTTAATCATACCACCTGCTTCACCTGAGAATGTTCCCTTTGTATCATAAAATACATCAGTACCTTGTCTTGAAATTAACATTGGATTTTTACAGTTTCTAAAGTAATTTCCTTCAACAAAAGCTGAACTTCCCTTAGTAACTCCTACACCATACTTAGCATTTCCATCAAAGTAGTTGTTGTATATATGAACTGTACCAACTCTTATTCTTGGATGTCTTGAATCTGAGTGATCAAACCAGTTATGATGATATGTCACATGGAATTCTTCTGAATCTCCCATACCACAAAGTGAACATTTTCCTGAATCATAGTAATGGTTATATGAAACTGTAACATAATCTGATTTTCCCTTTACATCTGTAGATCCATCACCTTTTGCTTGGTCTTTATCACTTCCAGCTGTTCCATAGAATATATCATTATTATGAACCCATACATTAGTATTGTTTGTATCTAATGAAATACCATCATCAGGGAATAACATAACACCAATATTTCTAAGTTCAAGATTATTTACATCTCTTATTAAGAATCCCCATCCATTAGCTGTTGCATCTTCTCCAACACCTTCAAATGTTACATTATAGCATCCCTTTAATTGAATATATCCACTGCTGTTTAATCCAGAAATATCAGAAGCTTTAACTTCACCAACCATACGAATAATTAATGGAGTTTTATCATATCCTTTTTGACGTGCTGCTAGTATATTAGTAAGACCTACGCATGTTGTTTTAGTTCCTTTTGAATTAGTTACAACATCATTAGTTACAGTATTTGCAGTATCCTTAGTTACATAAATTATTTCTGCATTTGAAGGTACTGTACCATCATCATTATATCCACCTGAAGCTGTACCATTAGGTGATTCTTTAGAGAAAGCAAAACCTTCTCTATTATTAGCTTTAACACTTAAGCTATCAGTTACAGCTGCCTTTTCTTTATCTTCACTTCCATTTATTATTGGAACTATCTTTAGAGTGTAATTTCCTTCTTTTAATCCTATTACATCAGCTCTAAAATATGAACTATATTGTCTTATTAATTCATTATCTATTTGTTTATATTTATTATCCTCTTCTCCTGAAGCCTTGTAGTAAACATTATAACCTGTTGCATTAGAAACCCCTTGCCACTCAGCATAAGCAGTTTCTAGATCTCCCTTACTTTCAACTACAAATACCTTGCTTGAAGTAGCTACCTTTCCTGCAGTTACTGTACTTGTAGAAGCAGCATTACTTAAATAAGATACTGCTGTTGTATTTATACCTGGAATTACAACCATAGATGCTATTAAAGCAGCAGCTATAGTTTTTTCAGAAATTTTTTTGTTTCTACCCATATCTTTTCATTCTCCTTACATATTTTTTATATACTAGTATACCTTATTGTGATTATTTCAAATTATGTAAACATTGTCAACTTTAGCAATACTTATTTCTTAATGCTTTCCTTCTTCAAATCCTTATTTTTTTACTTAATTAACTATTGATTTTAATATAAAAACAAATTATATTATGAATATTTTGCAGAATCACTAGTATACATCCACTTTTTATAGTGCTTTTTTTACAAATTAATTATTTAAAGAGCTTTTTTATATTCCTAAACACCTTAATTTATGTCGTGAAATAAAACTAATTAATTATTTAAAATACTAGATTTAGAAAAAAAGCCCCCTCAAAAACCTATTGAGGGAGCCCTTAATTCCTAAATTTTAAATTTCTATTCGCATTCTTCTTTAAGATCTTTCACAAATTCAAAAGCCTTTTCTCTATTTTCATCAAGTCTTCTTACAACTGCACTTCCAACAATTACACCATCACAGTATTCTTTAACCTGTGCAACTACTTCTTTAGAAGAAATACCAAAGCCTAAACATATTGGAATTCCTGATTTTTCCTTAACCAAGTCTAAATATTCCTTTAAATCAGCTCTAAAAGAACTTCTTTCCCCTGTTGTACCTGTAGATGATACACAGTATACAAATCCCTTTGTACCTTCTACTATTTTCCATATTCTTTCTTTAGATGTAGGAGCTACAAGAGGTATTAAATATAATCCTTCTTTTTCACATTTATCCTGTAATTCTTCTCTTTCTTCTAAAGGAATATCAGGAACTATAATACCATCATATCCAGCTTCAGAAGCTTCTTTAAGGAAGGTATCTACTCCTCTTGAATATACTAAATTATAATAAACCATTATAATAAGTCCAACTTCACTTTTCTCACGTACCTTTTTTCCTAAAGTAAATACATCTTTAACCTTTGTTCCATTTTTTAAAGCTTTAACATAAGCATTTTGAATTACTTCACCATCTGCTAAAGGATCACTAAAAGGAACCCCTACTTCAATAATATCTGCTCCTGACTTTTCTAATTCAAATACATTATCTATAGTTTCCTCTAAGTTAGGTGTACCACAAGATATAAATGGTATAAGCGCTTTTTTATCTTCCTTCTTTAAATTTTCAAATATAGTATCTATTCTATTCATAACCATTGGCCTCCATAAACTTTAATATTGAATCCATGTCCTTATCTCCTCTTCCTGAGATATTAACTATTACAACGCTATCCTTAGGAAGAGTTGGTACTATTTTTCTTGCAAATGCTACTGCATGTGAACTTTCAAGAGCTGGAACTATACCTTCCATCTTAGTTAAATAAAGAAAGGCATCTACAGCTTCTTTATCTGTTACACTTTCATATTCTGCTCTTCCTATTTCTGAAAGATATGCATGTTCTGGCCCTACTGATGGATAATCAAGACCTGCTGAAATTGAATATGCTTCCTTTATCTGTCCATCATCATCCTTTAACACATAACTCATCATTCCATGTAAAACTCCCTTTTCTTTCTCAGCAAAGGCTGCTGCATGGTTACCAGTTTCAATACCTTCTCCTGCACCTTCTACCCCTATAAGCCTTACATTTTTATCATCAATAAAGGGATAGAATAATCCCATTGAATTACTTCCACCTCCAACTGGTGCTATTAAAACATCTGGAAGTCTTCCTTCCTTCTCAATAATTTGATTCTTAGCCTCTTCTCCAATAACCTTTTGAAAATCTCTAACCATTATTGGATAAGGGTGAGGTCCTGCTACAGTTCCCATGATGTAATAAGTATCTTCTACATTTGAAACCCAATATCTTATTGCTTCATTAACAGCATCTTTTAAAGTTTTATTTCCTGATGTAACACTTACAACTTCTGCTCCTAAAAGCTCCATCTTCTTAACATTTAAAGCTTGTCTTCTTATATCTTCTTCACCCATGAAAATCTTGCATTCCATTTTAAACTTAGCAGCAACTGTAGCAGTTGCAACACCATGTTGTCCTGCACCTGTTTCTGCTATTACCTTTGTTTTACCCATTCTTTTAGCTAAAAGAATTTGTCCAATAGTATTATTTATCTTATGAGCTCCTGTATGGTTACAGTCTTCTCTCTTTAAATAAACCTTGGCTCCACCTAAATCTTCTGTCATATTATCAGCAAAATATAAAGGACTTTCTCTTCCTACAAAATCTTTTAAATAGTATTTATATTCATCTATAAATTCCTTATCATCTATTGCTTTATAAAAAGCATCTTCTAATTCTATTAACGCATTCATTAAAGTTTCTGGTACATATTGTCCACCAAAATCATTAAACTTACCTTTCATGTTTTCCCCTCACTTCTTCAATTATTTTCTTTATTTTCACTGGATCTTTTCTTCTAATTCCTTTACTTATACATTCAACTCCAGAAGACACATCAATGCCATGAATATTATCTATCTTTATAGCCTCATGTATATTTTCTGTATTTATTCCTCCTGCAAGAAATATCTTTTGCTTGCCCTTAATATTTTCTAAGTATTCCCAGGGAAATACTTTTCCGCTTCCTGGGTTTTTACTATCTAAAATTAAAGTTGATACTGGAAGAGTTAGAGCTTTTTCTAAATCCTCTTTACTATTAATAGACTCACCTTTCCACACTTTAGAAGGATAGTTTTTATTAAAATACTCTATAAACTCTATATCTTCTTCTCCATGAAGCTGCACAACATCTAATGGAATATCCTTTAATATATCTTCAATAAATTCTCTTGAGTTATTCCTAAAGACTCCAACTACCTTTATATCTTTATATACTAATTCATATAAAGCTTTAGCTTCGTATTTACTAACCTTTCTTTTACTTTCTGCAAATACAAAACCTATGTAATCAGGTTTTAAAGAATTTAAAGCACTAATTTCATCTTTATGAGTTATACCACATATTTTTACTTCCATAATACTATCCTCTAAATTCATTAAAATCTTTTTTAAAGTTAGGATTATCTATATTTCTCATAAACATTTCTCCAACTAAAACTCCATCTGCTCCATAATCTCTTACAAGTTTTAAATCCTCTATTGAATGCATGCCACTTTCTGAAATAATAACTTTTTCCTTTGGCACCTTATCTATTAAATTCTTAGTTACATCTAGTGTTGTTTTAAAGGTCTTTAAATCCCTATTATTTATTCCTATAATTTCAGCGTCAGTATTAAGAGCAAATTCTAATTCCTCTTCATTATGAACTTCTACAAGAGGCATTAAATTAAACTTTCTACACTCCTCATAATACTTTTCAAGGTCTTTTCCCAGTACTGCTGCAATAAGTAATATACCGCTAGCTCCTAAAGTTTTAGCTTCATAAATTTGATAAAAATCAACTACAAAGTCCTTTCTTAATATAGGTCTTTCACTTAAAGTCTTTATTTTCTTTAAATACTCATCTTTCCCCTTGAAAAAATCCTCTTCTGTTAATACTGAATAAGCATCAACTTTAAGCTCCTTATAGTAATTAATTATTTTTTCTAAATCAAAATCTTCTACTATAATGCCTTTAGAAGGGGAAGCTTTTTTATACTCCCCTATAATAGAAAGGCCGTCTTTAGCTAAAACATCTTTAAATTTGTTTTCAAAATTCTCTGTTAAACATGCCTTTTTATAAATCTCTTCTAAAGTAATTATCTCTTTTCTTTCTTCTACTCTTTTTCTTTTCTTAGCGCAAATATCATCTAGTATCATAGCTTCACCTCATCTATGCTGATATTTCTTGAAGCTTTTTATAAGCTTTTCCTGAATCAATAAGCTCTTCTGCTAAAGCTATACCATCTTTAAATGAATCAACTATTTTAGAAACATATAAAGCTGCTGCTGAGTTTAAAACTACTATATCTCTCTTAGGTCCCTTTTCTCCCTTTAAGATATTTCTTATTATCTCTGCATTTTCCTTAGGAGTTCCACCTTCTATTTCTTTTATATCAATCTTAGCGAATCCATAATCTTCAGGATCTAATTTATATTCCTTTATTTCTCCATTATTAACTTCACATACTGTAGTTGTTGTAGTTGTTGTTATTTCATCTAGTCCATCATCACCATGAACTACCATAGCTCTATCTAAACCTAATCCATTTAAAACTTCTCCAGCTGTTCTTACAAGTTTTTCATCATAAATTTCAAGAAGCTGACCAGTTATTGGTGCTGGATTTGCAAGAGGTCCAAGTAAATTAAATAGAGTTCTTGTTCCAAGTTCTCTTCTAGCTGGTCCTACATTTTTCATAGCCTTATGATACTGTTGTGCAAAAAGGAAAGACATTCCCATATCTTCAATTCTCTTTTTACTTGTTTCCTTATCAAAGTCAATCTTAATTCCAAGTTCACTTAACACATCAGCACTTCCACTTTTACTTGATACTGCTCTATTACCATGTTTAGCTACTTTAGCTCCACCAGATGCTGCAATTATAGCTACTGTAGTTGAAATATTGAAAGTTTTTCCTCCATCTCCACCAGTTCCACAGGTATCAATTAAGTTTTCTCTATCTTCAACATCGCAAGTTTCCATATTATCTCTTAAAGCCTTAGCTGCTCCTAAAACCTCTGTTGGCGTTTCACCCTTAACTCTTAATCCTATTAAGAAACCTCCAATTTGTGTATTGTTAGCTTCTCCCCTCATAATTTCATTAATAACTTCTCTTGATTCTTCCTCTGTTAAATCTATACCATCAATAATTTTCTTTATAGCATTATCTATTTTCATAGCAAATCCCCTCCACAAAATTCTTAAGCATTCTCTTTCCCTTTGGTGTAAATACTGATTCTGGATGAAACTGAAGACCATATACTGGTTTGTCCTTTGCTTTAACTGCCATTATTACACCATCAGCTGTTTCTCCAATAACCTCTAAGCAATCTGGCAAAGTTTCTCTATCTATAACTAAAGAATGATATCTCATAACTTCTGTTTTTCTACTTACCCCTTCAAAAATATCATTACCCTTAACAGTTATTTTTGAACTTTTTCCATGAAATATTTCCTTTGCTCTAATAACCTTTCCTCCAAAGGCTAATCCTATTGATTGATGTCCAAGGCATATACCCAAAATAGGTATTTCTCCAGATAAAGTTTTAATTACTTCTACTGATATACCAGCATCTTCAGGTCTTCCTGGGCCTGGTGAAATAATTATTCCTTCTGGTTTTAAGTTTCTTATTTCATCTATTGTAATTTCATCATTTCTAACTACCTTAACTTCTGCAAACTCACTTACATATTGATATAAGTTAAAAGTGAATGAATCATAATTATCTATTAAAACTATCATCTTAATGCCTCCCTTAATGCTCCAAGTTTATTTTCTATTTCCAAGCATTCATTTTCTGGATCTGAATCATATACAAGACCGCCTCCTGCTTGAAGATAAGCAATACCTTTTTTTAATACTAAAGTTCTTATGGCAATACACATATCCATATCTCCACCAAAAGCAAAGTACCCAACAGATCCTCCATAAATTCCACGACTTCTATTTTCAAGCTCTTCAATTATTTCCATTGCTCTTATTTTGGGTGCTCCTGATAAAGTTCCAGCTGGAAGGCATGAAGCTAAGGCATCAAAACATGTTTTATCTTCCCTAAGCTTTCCTTCTACCTTAGTTGTAATGTGCATTACATGGGAGAACTTTTCAATTTTCATAAAGTCTTTAACTTCAACAGTTCCTATTTCACTTATCTTACCTATATCATTTCTTCCAAGGTCAACAAGCATTACATGTTCTGCCTTTTCCTTTTCATCAGCTAAAAGATCCTTCATAAGCATTGCATCTTCTTCATCATCTTTTCCTCTTTTTCTACTTCCTGCAATTGGATTAGTGGCAACTAATCCTCCTCTTACTGAAACAAGGCTTTCTGGTGATGAACCTATAACTTGGTATTCATCATAATCTATTAAGAACATATAAGGTGATGGATTGCTTTCTCTTAAACTTCTATAAATTTCAAGAGGCTCTTTATCTGTATCACAATACATTCTTCTTGATACTACTGCTTGGAATATATCTCCTTTAACTATATACTCCTTAACTTTTTCAACTCTCTTTTTATGATCTTCCCTGCTTGTAGAACATCTTAAACTTATATCCTTTTTTGGTGCTCTTCCCTTTTGAACAGCTATATAAGAATTTAAAATTTTCTCTAAATAATCAGCCTGAGAATTTCTAATTTCTTCAAAACCTCTTTCATCATTATTGAAAATTGTATCTACTACATAAACCTGATTAGTTAAATGGTCATAACATAAATATCTCTTATAAAAGTTAAATCTAATCATAGGGACATTTAAATCATCTTCATTTGTAAATTTAAGTTTTTTCTCATATAAAGCAATTGAATCATATCCCATATATCCAATGGCTCCACCCTTAAATGTAAAGGGATTTGTACTATAATCAAAATCTATTAATGCTTCATTTTTAATTTCTTCAATTTCCTTTAAAGTTTCACCAATTACTTCTTTATAAGGATTTTCCCCAAGAAATGAATATCTACCAAAGTGGCCTTCTCTACTTCCACCTTCAAAAATAAATTTTCTCCTTCCATTAAGTCCATTAAATAAACTAATTGGTGTTACAACATCGCCCCTAAATTCACTAATAAAAGAAAATGCTCTTTTATTTTTCTTATTTTCTTCAAACTTTTCCTTAGTCATTCCTATCATTAATAAACGCCCCCTTTTTTATAGAACAAAGTGGCTGACGCCACGCTTTTCAGCGCAGGAAGCAACTTTGTTTTACCATGCAAAAGGTTCTAAAAGTAAAATAACTTCATATTAAAATACAATTTATTTATTTTGCTTTTAGGTTCTTTTGCGGCCTACAATTATTTTTT
>NZ_FPBY01000190.1 GCF_900116755.1 Clostridium sp. DSM 8431 | reverse complement strand
GATATATTTTGTCTTGCTTTAGAAAATGCTTGCTTTGTTATTGATGGAAAATTTAAATATTTATGATCTTCAATAAAATTGTTAATTTCAGAAGATATAGATTTACGTAATACAGAAGAAATAAAGAAGACTGCGTTATGAAATGATAATTTTCTATTTCTTGAAAATGAATTACCTAAACTGTAAGCTTCTTTAAATTCACTTGAAGTAATTAAGTTGTTTGTATCTTTTAAAATTGTAGATAATAATGTAGTATTTTTCATAATATTAAACCTCGCTATAAATTTATTTATCTATAGCGAGTTTGCAAATTTTTTCACTATTGTCAAGCTTTTTTTAAATTTTTTATTTTTTTCTTAAGTTGACGACATTGAGCGCTCTATAATAACGAGAAGATACATCCACATTCTTTTTATCTTTTATTTCTTTCTCATTATCTTGGGTAAGATTATGATATTGTTCTAAATCTAAATACTCATTTCTTTTAGAGATTTTAACTTTTCTTAAATAATCTCTATCTTCCTGAATTTTCTCATTTTCACTAAATAACTTTTCAGCTTCCATAATAACCTTTTCAGCAAGATAATAATTCCCCTTAATACAGTAAACCTTAAACTTAAGATGATAAACATCAGCAATATTAGGATATCTTTTATTCACTTCTTCAAGCTCATAAAGTGCTTCATCGAAATTATCATCCAAAATAAGGTCATATACTTCCCTTAATCTTTCATTAAAAATATTTTTTTCTTCTAATAGCGAATTGAAATTATTGTTTGTTTCTCCCTTGTTCATAAAAAATCATTCCTTATCCTTTGTTATGAGTAATTTTCTCATCCTTAAATACCTATATATTCTATTATATAATAAATTTATACAATTTTCCTTATATTTTTAAAATAAATTATATATAGAATTTAAATAATTTCTTTACATATATTCTTATCATATGCAAAAAAATATAAGTTCTTCACATATATTCTCACCATATGTAAAGAACTTATATTTTTTTACACTTTATTTATAACCTTTAGCTTTCAAAAATTAGCCCCTCTTCAAGTTTTCCTCCATTCATAGAATAGATTTTAGTTGCAACACTTTTGGCAAAATTCATATCATGGGTAATTATTAAATTTGAAATTCCCTTTTTCTCTAAGCCTTTTATTAAGTTTGCCATTTCCATAGTTAGCTCTGGATCTAAAGCAGAAGTAGGTTCATCGAAACACAGAAGTTTAGGTTCTAATGCTAAAGCTCGTCCTATTGCAACTCTTTGCTTTTGTCCTCCTGAAAGTTCAAAAGGATAACTATTTTCTTTGCTTGAAAGACCTAGAAACTTTAAAATCTCCCTTGCTTTAAGCAGTGCTTCTTCTCTACTTTTTCCACGAACCTTTTGAGGTGCTTCAATTAAGTTTTCAATAACACTCATATGAGGAAACAAGTTATAATTTTGAAATACAAAACCAATATTTTTTCTTACTCTTTTTAAAGTTTTCTTATCTAACTTCTTTCTATTATTAAATAGTAAATCATCTTCTATTTTAATTATTCCAGAATCAGCCACTTCAAGATCATTTATACATCTTAGAAGAGTTGTTTTGCCTCCACCTGATTGACCTACTATAACAACTGTTTCTCCTTTATCTATAGTTAAATTTATTCCCTTTAATACCTGATTTTCACTAAAGCTCTTTTTTAAATCAACAACCTCTAACATAAACCCCTCCTAATTATAATAATTGTATTTCTTCTCTATCTTATTTAATGCCTTTGTAAATACTCCTATTAAAATCAAATATACAATTCCTACTACTAGTAGTGGTAATAAAGATGAGTATTTATTTGAAGCTGCTTTTCCTACTTTAAGAAGTTCATCAAGTCCAACAACATATACTAAAGAAGTATCTTTAACTAAATTAATTATCTCATTAGCTACAGGAGGGAGAATATTTTTTACTGCTTGAGGTAATATTATTCTAAAAAATGTATCTTTAGAAGATAACCCTAAAACTTTCGAAGCTTCATACTGCCCTTTATCTATAGACATAATTCCACCTCTAAATATTTCTCCAAAATAAGCTGCATAATTTAAAACAAAAGCTGTTAATGCGGCTGGAAATCTCTCTACTGCTACGCCAATACTAGGAAGTCCAAAATATATAAATACTATCTGCAATAAAAGAGGCGTTCCTCTCATTATCAAAACATAACCTTCTGTTATCTTAGATATAATTTTTATTTTTGAAAGCCTTCCTAGTGAAACAATAACTCCAAGTGGAATTGAAATTACTAAAGTTAATATAAACATTAATAAAGTAATTTTTAGTCCCTCTAATATCTGTGGTGTTATTGCAATTACTATATCCATATATTCATCGCCCCTTTATTCTTATATTTCCTCTATTTCAGTGTAATATCTTCGCCAAACCACTTTTTAGATATTTTAGATGCTGTTCCATCTTCTACCACTTCTTTATATGAATCATTAAGTTTATTTAAAAGCTCACTATCTCCTTTTCTTACTCCAACTGCATATTCTTCTTCTCCAAAATCATCATTAATTATTTTATATTTTTCTGCACCTTTAATATTTATATAATATCTTGATAGCACTTCATCAGCCACTACTGCATCACATCTTTTAGCTTCAAGATCCCTTAAAGCTTCATCATTAGTCCCAAAGGTTACTAAAGACTTAAAGTTATCCTTATAATTTCCTATAGCATCTATAGCACTAGATTGATCTTGAGCTGCAACTACCTTACCCTTTAAATCTTCCTTACTTTCAATATCAGAATCATTTAAAGTTATTATAATTTGTTTACTTTTCAAATAACTTGAGCTAAAATCAACTTTTTCCTTTCTTTCATCTGTTACAGAATAGCCATTCCATATCATATCTATATTTTTATTATTTAATTCTGATTCTTTCATAGTCCAATCTATTGGTTGAAACTCTAATTCTTTATCCATTTTTTCTGCAACTGACTTAGCTAATTCTATATCAAAGCCTGTATACTCACCGTTATCATCTTTAAAGCCCATTGGAACAAATGTATCATCAAAACCAACTACTAATACATCTTTATCTAATGTAGATGTATCCTTTTCCTTATTAGTGCCACAACCTGTAACCGTAATAGTTAATGCACCTATAATGCTTATTGCTAATATTTGTTTTAAAATTTTACTATATTTCATACTTATTCCCCATTTCATTTTTTAAATATATTCATTACTTTATCACGTTAAAGTGTCAAAGTCAAGTTTTTTAATTTTTTAGAATAAACTATCAAATAAAATATTTTTTTATTATATTTTCTTAGAATTTTGTCAGCAAATATAATCTTTAATATATATCCACTATATCCACCTAAAATAAGAACCTCTATTATTTATATTTAATTAATTCAAAATTTATTTTATGCAATATTTTTGAGGTTTTTTGCAAAAAACTCTTTATTAATTATTATTTTATGCTATAATTTAACTGTTCTAGGAAATAAAGTTTACTTTGCAAGTTTTTTATGTCTGTTTTTCCTGTAATTTTTTATTTCTATCTTAGTGAGAACCGGAAAATTAAAATTAATATAGAAATCTTAAAAATTATATGTACTATATTTATAATTATAGATATTAGACTTCCTATATTTTTAAACTCTAAAATAAATCTTAGAACCCATAACAAATATTTAATTTTGTAAAAAGTTATACTTTGTTATTTGACTTTTTAATAGGACATGTACATGATATTTCTCTCACTATTCATGAAAAGTATATATATGTCTAGTACTTAATACATGTCTACGTGATTTAGACATATTAATTTTTATTATGAATTTCTTTTTTATTTCCAGACTAAATTTATTAGAAAGTAAAAGGCCTATCCAAGACATGGACAGACCTTTTATTTTTAGACATTTTATAATACCTTATCTGCTAATACATTAAGTTCTTTAACAACTCCATCAAGTTCATCAAGAGACGCAGTTATTTCTTCTAAAGCTGCAGATTGATTTTGAGATACTCCATTTATTTTATCAAGTCTCTTATCTATACCTGTAATGCCTTGGCATATTTCTTTAATAATATTATCAATTTTATTTATAGATTCTTTTGATGTATTTGATAATTTTCTTATTTCTTCAGCAACAACAGCAAATCCTCTTCCATATTCTCCAGCCCTTGCAGCTTCTATAGATGCATTAAGCCCTAAAAGATTTGTCTGTGAAGATATATCTTGAATAATATTAACTATTTCATTTGTATCCTTTGCTTTAGTATTAGTTGCATTTGTTTTTTCTAATATATCATTATTCATAGCTGCAAGATCTTGAACTCCAATAGCTACTTCTCTCATACCTACTGAAATTTGATGTAAAGATTCTGTTAATTCTTTTATAATTTCACTAAGTTTATTTCTATTTCCTAAATGCACTGCAATTAAAAGAAGACCCACTACTTCATCTTCTTCATATAATGGAAAGCAATAACACTTTGCACCAGTTGAAACAATTTTTTTAGGAATATCAATCACAACTGTTCTTTTTTCTGTAATAGCAACTTTAACACTTGGAGCTAGTTTTTGTCCTAAAGTATAAGGTAGTTTAAATTCATTTCCCATTTTAAGATATATAAACTCTTCTGTATTAGTTAAAGCCATACATTCCTCATTATTAAATAAAGAACTAATATAAGGCATTAAACTATATACAGTATTAAAAATTTCTCTTTCAAATTTTTTTTCTTGCATATAAATTCCCCCCTAAATATATAATTGACAAAGCAATTAACTAATATTTTATTAATTCAGTTATATGAATTCCTCCTGCTGCTGCTGTTGCAAGAAATACATAATCACCACGTTTTACTTTTCCTCTTTTTATAGCTTCATATAATGCTACAAAAGGACTGCTTGTCCCAGTATATCCATAACTATCTGCTATAAAAATACTTTTTTCTTCAGGTATACTTAATCTCTTTCTAAACTTTAATATATTATTGTAAGCAATTTGTGTAAAACAGAACATAGATACATCATCTATACTTATATTTTTATCTGAAAGCATTGCTTTAATATTGTCAGATATTCCATCAATCCACCAAGGTGGGGCTGGCTGCCACTCAGCATACATTTCTTCCTTTGGTAAATCTTCAAAAGCATGTGAAAATCCACACTTAGGAAATTTACTCTTATCAATATAGGTAGTATCAACTCCAACCTTAGTATCTATAAGTCTACTTTCTTCTTCTGTTTCTTCAACAATAACAGCACAAGCCACATCTCCAAATTGTCCATAATTACCTTCATTTCCAGGACTTACTCCTACTGTAAGAATGTCACTTCCAACAATAAGAACTCTATTTATATTAGAATCTGAATCAATATATTTACTAGCCATATCAAAAGCATAAGTCATTCCTAAACAATTTACATTCATATCATGACAGAAACATTCTTTTTTTCCTTCTATTGCATCATGAACAAATAAAGCTGAAATAGGCGTAGAATACTCTGGAAGAGTTCCTGCATAAATTATCATATCTATGTCTTTTCCGGATATACCACTATTTTCTACTGAATCTTTTGCTGCTTTCTTAGCTAAAGTTAAAGCTGTTTCTGTATCTTTATCAATTTCATACCTTAAGTTTCTTCCCATAACATCTTCAAAAAAATGTTTAACATCCTTACCTTGCTTTTCAAAATGCTTTAAATAAAATTCATTGTTAACAATATTTTTTCCATGAGATACTGCTATTTCTCTTATTTTTATTTTTCTCATCGCTTACAACTATACTATTATTTTACAAATATATAGTTATAACTCACCCCCATATAAAATTATTCCATTTAAATATATCATATCACACTTTTTACATTTTATACATTTCTTTCATCATATTTTATGAAAAATTATAATTATTTAGTTTTATACTATAATAGTGCAAAAATGCTTGAATAATTTTACAACTGAATAAAATAAAAAAACATTTATGATAAATCTCTGTTATAATTAAGTTCCTACACAAAATTCAACAAGGAGATACATAAATGTTTCAGAACACAATTATATCAAACGAACCATCAATATACAAATTTTTTAATCAATTAAATTTTGATTTTTACTTAACAAATCCTCAGTTAAAGCATTTAGAAAATATCATAAATGCTATGATATCTAAAGGCTTTAATGGTAAGATTTCCGACATAGCGGAGCTTGCACCTGCAAGACATCGAACTAGTATAACTAGATTTTTATCAAA
>NZ_FPBY01000068.1 GCF_900116755.1 Clostridium sp. DSM 8431 | reverse complement strand
CCTGTTTTGCTTGAATACTACAATAAGTTAATTAAATCAAAACCTAAAAAAGTAGCTATTGGAGCTATAATGCACAAATTAATTAACCACTTTTTTTGCAATACTTAGGGATAAAAAGCCCTTTGAATTACGATTACCTGAAGTACATAAAAAATTATATTTAAATAGTAATTTACGCGAAGTAATATAACATATAATTTAAAACTCACTCTTATCCATTATTCGTAAAATAGTAATGGTTTATTAAGTGTACCCTTTTTTAAAAAATTACTTTTTAAAATTTTTTATTTTTTTGTATAACTGGTCTATGCATTAAAAAAAATATCTAGGTTAACCCTAGATATTTATATGGCAGGGGCACTAGGACTCGAACCCAGAACCAATGGTTTTGGAGACCACTACTCTACCAATTGAGCCATACCCCTAAGACAACATTTATTTTATCACATTTCCCGAGTCTTTGTCAACATAAAATATCATTTATACTTATAATAAAACATAAATATTCATTGCTTACTTCTATTTTTTCACATATAATTAAAAAGAAGTATTTTGATTATCAAAATACTTTCTAATCAAAATAAATGAGGTGAAAGAATAATGAATATTAATCCGTTAAAGATAGGAAACATATCTTTACGTATTCCAATAATCCAAGGCGGCATGGGAGTTGGAGTATCCTTATCAAATCTAGCTTCTGCTGTAACAAAGTTTGGAGGTCTTGGAGTTATCTCTTCTGCTCAAATTGGATTTAGAGAAAAAACTTTTCTAACTGATCCTATAAATACTAACTTAAAAGCTTTAAAAAAAGAAATACATCTAGCAAAAGAAAAATGCAATAACGGTCCTATTGGAGTTAACATTATGGCTGCTACAAGAGAATATGAAAAGTATGTAAAGACTGCAATAGATGCTGGTGCAGATATAATAATATCAGGAGCTGGGCTTCCTACCCTACTTCCAAAACTTATTGAATCAAGTTTAGTAAAAATTGCTCCAATCGTATCATCATTAAAGTCAACTAAAATACTTTTAAAATTATGGGACAGGCGCTATAAAAAAACAGCTGATATGGTGATAGTCGAAGGCCCTAAAGCTGGTGGACACTTAGGATTCTCTGCTGATGAAATAAATATGCCTGAAGAAAACTTTGATAAATCTATTGTTGACATAATCCAGGAAGTGCATAAATATGAAGAAAAATATCATAAAGAAATTCCAGTTATAGCTGCTGGTGGAATTTATGACGGAAAAGATATTTCTAAGTATTTAAGTTTAGGAGCAAAAGGAGTTCAAATGGCTACTAGATTTGTAGCCACAGAAGAATGTGATGCTTCAGATGAATTTAAAAAAGCTTATATAAATGCAAAAAAAGAAGATATTACAATTGTAAAAAGTCCAGTAGGTATGCCTGGAAGAGCCATTTTAAATTCATTTATCAAAAAAACCAAGGAAGGTAATATTAAAGTTAAAAAGTGCTTTAAATGTTTATCAGAATGTAATCCAAGTAAAACTCCTTACTGTATAACTAAAGCCCTAATAAATTCAGTTAGTGGAGACATTCATAACGGCCTAATCTTTTGTGGTGAAAATGTGTATAAATTAAACTCAATTACTACAGTAAAAAAACTAATGGAAGAGCTAAAAAATGAACTTTTGAACATTTAAAAAAGAACCTGTTTCATAGATTTGAAACAGGTTCTTTTAATTATTTCACTAAAGTCTCTAAAACTTTAATTAAATCATTGTATGTTTTTTCTGCGCAATCTTGAGGAGAAGATTTTCCATAAGTTATCTCTTCAATAGCTTCATAACATATATTTTTTATTTGAGTATTTTCATAATATGGACTTAATAAAACTTCATTAGTATCTGTAATAATACTATTAGCATCATATTGTACTCCTTCAAGTATTCCCTTATCCTTTAATGTGTTATAGCTTGCTTTACTAGCTGGTACTCCTCTATCAAGTCCCAATATTTCTGCTGCTTCTGTATCATTAAGCATAAAATTCATAAACCTTGCAGCTTCTTTTGCATGCTCTGTATTCTTACTAATAGCATAAAGAGATGTAGGTTTTACATAAGTTATAGGTTTTTGCCCTGGCACTGATGGAAAGGCTGACACTTCAATTTCAGTATTAAACTTATTCATATTTTTACTAACCTTTTGAGCATCATTTGTCCAGCCTACTGATATTCCTGCATTATTCTTATCAAATTCCCCATTTCCATCTTTAGCCAAGGTTAGAGGAACTATTTTTTTATCTACAAGAGTTTTATAAAATGATAATAAATCAACTATATCCTCTTTAGCAAAGCCTAATGAACCATCACTACTTATAAAGGCTTTTCCTGTTTTACCTTGTTCATAAGCCATACACATAGACCATAAATCAAATTCCCCAGTACTTACAATATACGTTCCATCCTTTGGCGCGCTGTTAATTAAATCATCCCATGTAGAAATATTCTCTTCTACAATCTGTTTATTATAAAACATAATTTTTCCATTTGTAGATATAGGGATTGCATTTAACACTCCATTTTTTCTTCCGTAGCTTAAATAATCCTCTGAAAAATTACTTAAATCTATCTCATCAGAAACTTTATTTATATCATAAAATCCTGTTCCATCCTTTGAGTAAGTTGTTAACCAGTCATAATTTAACTGCATTACATCAGCTTCATCATTACCTAAAATTTTCATTTTCATTCTTTTAGCAAAGCCTGTCCATTCTCCATACTCTGGCTTAATTTTTATATCTGGATTCTTTTCTTCAAAAAGTTTTATAACTTTCATTGTTCTTTCATATCTATCTTCTGTCCCCCACCAAGAAAACTTAATTGTTACCATATCTTTATTAACACTGCTTTCTTTGCTTGTACAACCTGATAAATTAAACAATAATAAACCACCTAATAATACTGAGCATATCTTTTTTATCATACATTTTCACCATCCTCTAACTATACAGTAAATTTATCTATAATATCCTTTAATCCTTCAACTGCATGATTTAAGTTATCAGAACGTTGCTCTAAAGATTCAGCATTAGCAGTTTGCTCCTCTGTAGCTGCTAGAACTTCCTCTGTATTAGCTGAAGAATTTTCAGTTATAACCTTAATAGTATTAGTTGATGAAAGTGTATTATCTTTTTGCTTACTTATATCTTTCATTAAACTTTCTATATTATTTATTTGATCTATTATATTATCAGTTGCATCAATAACATCTTCAAAAGATGTATTTGTATATTCAACTGTTTCTTTTTGCTCCATAAATGCTTTTCTTGATCCATCAATAAGCTTTATAGCGCTATCTGCTTTTTCGTATATATCTTCTATTACTTCTCTTACACTATCTGTTGATGCCTTTGATTCCTCTGCAAGTTTTTTAACTTCTTCTGCTACTACTGCAAAACCGCGACCACTTTCACCTGCACGAGCAGCTTCAATACCTGCATTTAAAGATAAAAGATTAGTTTGTTCGTTGATTCCTTCAATAAGTTCAATAACTTCCTGTACCTTACTTATGCTTGAAGTTAATATGTTAATATTATTACTTATTTCATTCATAATATCATTAGTATTTTTTGTTTTAGCACTTAGTTTGTTGACTATACTTAATGAATTATCTCCTATAACCTTTGTTTTATTAGATATATCAATAACATTTGAGACATTCTTAACTACATTATTAATACTTAAGGCTAATGCATCCATAGTAGCTGCTGTATCTTCAAGTTTCTCTGCTTGATTTAATGTTCCTGTTGCAATATCTTGCATTGCAGTTGAAATTCCATTTGATATTTCATAACTCTGAGTAGACATGTCTCTGATTTCCTCAGATTCTTTCATAACTAAATTTGAAACTTCTTTAACTTGATTTATTAACGCTCTTATCCCTGATATCATAACATTAAAGCTATTAGATAGCATTGAAATTTCATCTTCACCTTTAACCTTAGCTAAAACAGTTAAATCTCCTTCTTCTGCCTTACTCATCTTATCAACCAAATCATTTATAGGTTCAGAAATTCTTCTTGCAAGAACAATTCCACATAATGCTGCTAACATAATACATATAATTGTTATCATCCCAGTTAAAACTCCTGTTGTAGTAATTTCTCTATATAATACCTTTTCAGGAGTAGAGTTAATTAACTTCCATCCATTATTACAGGTATTATAAATATTTAAGTATTTACTACTATTAAAAGTTTTACTATTTACTCCTTTAATATTATCTACAATATCCTCACTAAGGCTTGTTCCAATCTCATCTTCACTTGTAGAATAAATTATATTATTATCAGCATCGCATAATCTTAAGACACTTCCATCTTCAGAATCTATTTTTTCAAATATTTCATCAAGTTCTGTTGTATATATTGATGCTAATATTACTGAATTATCATTTAATTTTTTTACATAATATAATTTGTTAAAGTTTCCACTTTTTCCTGTAAACCATAATGATTTATTCTTTATCCCACTTATTTCACTTGAAAGTTCATTATATACACTGCTCATATCAAATAATTTTTTTGTTGTTTCACTTGTTTTACCTATCACAGTTCCGTCATTATAAACAATAGAAAAGTCAGTAAAATTTTGAAGAAGACTTACAGACAATAAATATTCTTCTATTTCATTTTTATCCTGTTGTTTTTGAAAGGCATCCTCACTATCTGAAGGATTAAAAACTGTAATCTTATCATTACCAAATACTAATGAAGTAGCATTTTCTGCTTGATATAGAAAATTATCTATGCCTAGCTGGGTTTGGATATTTACCTTAGTATTTAAATCTGACACCCTATTAACAATACTCTTCTTAAATATTGAAAATGTTACTAATGAAACTATTAATGTTGGTACTAACGCAATAATAATATAGTTTGCTATAAGTTTTGTTTTTAATGAACTCCTAAACTTTTTCTTTAGTCTTTCACTAAATGAAACTTTATCTTTTACCTTTTCGTTCACTTATACCCCTCCATTTTGAACACGTGTGCAATATTATTTAAAATATAACTAAAAACTTAAAAGTATTATAATATTTTTACCTCTCTTTTTTTATTACCTCCCCTTTTATTGTATACCAAATAAATTAAAATATGGAATGTTTTAAGATTCATTTGTTTTATTTTAAGACAAAAAAACAGAAAATGCAAATCTTTTACATTTCCTGTTCTATTCAAAACTTATTTTAAAATTATTTTTCAGAAATAATTTTATTGATTACTTCTATTCTATCTTCACCGAGAACATTAGATATCTTATTTTCCATAAATCCATTTCTGTATACTTCATTTGAATCTACTATCTTTACAATTTTAGTTGAAAGTTTTTCATAACTCATTAAACCATCAAAATATAGGTCTACTAAGTCTTTTAAACATGTAGCTAATTCTTTTGGATTTTTATAAACTGATCTCATAATTAATCCTAAACCTTTCTAAATAAATATTCTATATAAATTAATATAATTATAGAATATTCCTTTTGCATAATCAACATCTCATATTGTAATTTTTTGAAAATTCAAGAATAAAAATAAAGAATTCACGACTTTAATGGAATATATTTTTCTATTTATTATCTCTTATAAGCATTTCTATCTTCATCTGACATCTTGCGCCTCTACAGCCACCAGTTCCTGCTCCTGTTGCTTCTTTTACTTCTTCAAAAGTTTTTGCACCATTTTTTATTGCTTCTATTATTGTTTCTTCCTCTATTCCTTTACAAAGGCATATTTTTGCCATATAGAACCCTCCTTAGACTTCTTTTTTAAATTATTAAATAATAATTATTATTCCCTGTCAAGGCTATATAAATTCATTTTTAGTTCTAAAATTTTTAAAAACTCACAAAATAAAAAATAAAAGATGCAGATGAATATCAAAAATTAGTCATCCACATCTTTTTAATTATAATAGTATAAAAATCTATATATAATTTCTTACCTTAACTATTTCTCCTTTTTTAATATAAACCCTAGGAATTCTCTGCTTTAGCATGCATATAATTTCATAATTTATAGTTCCCATATCCCTTGCCATATCATCAGCATCATACTTAATTCCATTTTCTTCACCTAATAAAATTACTTCATCCCCTAGCTTAACTCCACCTATGTCTGTAATATCAACCATACATTGATCCATACATATTCTACCTACTACTGGAGCTAACTTTCCATTAATGATAACCTTAGCTTTGCCACTTAATAATCTTGAATATCCATCAGCATATCCTACTGGTATAGTTGCTATTACACTCTTTTTAGAAGTTTTAAAAGTTCTTCCATAGCTTATATACATATCCTCATCTAATTCTTTAACATGAGAAACTCTAGTTTTTAATGTTAAGACCTTCTTTAATGGAAGTACATCCTTCTTAACTTCATCAGATGGATAGTAACCATAAAGTATTATTCCTGCTCTTACTCCTTCTAAAAAAGTTTCAGGCATATCCATTATTGCCCCACTATTTGATACATGTTTAAAAGGTATTTCAATATCTCTTTCTTTAAGTCCTTCTACAACGCTATTCATTTTATCAAATTGTTCATAAGTATAAGTTTTATCCAATTCATCTGCAGTTGCAAAATGAGTAAACATTCCAATTGTATCAATGCCTTCTAAATTCACTATTTTTTCTATTATATCAACTGTTTTTTTACCAGGTAAGAACCCAATTCTACCCATACCTGTATCAATAGCTATATGAATTTTTGATTTCTTTCCTAAAGACTTTGCTATTTTTGAAAGTTCCTTTACATAATCAAGATCATAGACTGTTTGTTCTATATCATTTTCAATTAATTCTTTTCCGTATTCAAGAGGAGTATATCCTAAAATCATTATTGGAGCTTTAATGCCATTTTTTCTAAGTTCAAGTGCTTCACTAATCATAGCAACTGCAAGTCTAGATGCACCATTTTCTAAAAGAGTAGGTACCATATCTACTGCACCATGTCCATAAGCATCTGCCTTAACAACTGCAACAACATCTCTATCTTTAGAAATTTTCTTTATATTTTCTATATTAAACTTAACTGCATCTAAATCTATTTCTGCCCAAACCGATCTCATTACTTTATCCATATTTACCTAATGCCTCTTCCCTTAATTTTATCTGCTATTATTATATGAAATACAGTGTATAAAAGGAAAGAACCACTATTATTTTATTTCTTTACTTTAGTGGTTCCTATAATTTTTATTATTTTTTATTAATTTTATCTAAATTGAAAAATTTATTTGAAAGTAGTGCCACTACTGCAATTAGTACTAATGGCAATAGAAATTGTGCAGATAGTGGATTGCTTGCATTTTCACCCATTATACAATAACAAAATGTTTCAGGAAGTACCCCTAAAACTGATGGAATTATATAAGTAAAATACTTCATATTCGTAAATCCAGAAGCATAACTTACAGGATCATAAGGAATTACTGGTATAAGTCTTATAAGAAATATTATCTTAAAACCACTATTTTCAATCTTTTTATCTAAACTCATAAATTTTTTTCCTATAATTCCTTGAACAAAATCTTTACCTAAAAATCTAGATACATAAAAAGCTACTGTTGCTGAAATAAAGAATCCAACCATAGCTAACATTAGTCCTTTAAAAGGTCCAAAAATAGCTGCTCCACTCATTACAACTATATTACTTGGCATAACCATAACAAATGGTTTTAGCGCAAATATTAATAAATAAATTAATACTGATAAAGCACCTTTTTTTCTTACATACTCAATTATAGTATCACTATCAATATGTTTTAAGTGATCTAGGTTTAAAGCTATAAAAGTAACAGCAGTCGCTATAATGATTATAAAAACAGCAAACTTTAACACATCATTTTTTTTAATACTCATTTTCTACCTCACCTTATCTGAAACAAATTAATTATTATACCACCTAATTACTTTTCTCTTAAAATTTTAACACTATCAATGTGCCCTTTTAACTTCTCATAATTTCTCTCAGACTCTCTCTTATATAAGTATATATCAATAAAGATTAATATGGAATATAGTACAAAAAAAGAATGAAGTGCACTAAGATAGTACACCTCTAAATAAATATATAGATTATTTGCAATAAAACTCAATAGCTTTACTTAAAAATTCAGCAAGACCTTCTTTTATCCTGTCTATATTATTTTTGAATCTTTCATCATACACATACATTTGTCCTAAAGAGCCTAATATCTCCTTTGTACAATTATAATGATATTTGTTAATATGATTTCTCCACTTTTCAATTAATTCTTGAACCTCTTTTGATTCTACTCCTAGATCCATATTATCAGCAATATCACTAAATATTGAATTCATATCAGCATTAATTTCTTCCCAGTCTTTTTTGCTATACTTTGAAGTCTTCTTTACACTTTCCTTGTAAGCTTCAGTACTTCCATATTTATTTTTAACTTCTTCCTTAAAACTTTCTATTTCTTCCTCATTAAACCCCTTAAACATTTCTTTTTCATTCATTTTTATTTCACCCTCCATAGATTTAATTGTATTATCAACTGTATTAATTATTTTCTTTAGTCTATCTAATTTTTTTCTAATAGTTTCTTCTGGTCTTTTAAAGCTTCCTTTCTATCAAAATCAGATTTTTCTATCATTTCTTTTATTTCATGGAGATTAAAATCTAATTCTTTGAAAAATAAGATTTGCTGTAGTTTTTCTAAACTTTCTAAAGTATAAAACCTATATCCACTTTCATTAACTTCATTAGGTTTTAGAAGACCAATTTTGTCGTAGTGATGAAGTGTACGTACACTAACTCCAGCCATATCAGCGATTTCTTTAACTTTATATAGTACTATAAAAATCTCCTCCTTGGTTTTTCTTATCTCCATGAGTTAATATTACTCTATTACCTAAGGTCATAGTCAACAAAAAAATGCTATAATAATTAAAAATAATTATTACAGCATTTCTTTTGTGATGTATTGCTTTCAGCGGCAAGTTAAGCCCTTATAGTTTTATGAATGTTTTCATTTTTGTTTCATCTCGCGATTATTCAACTTTTCTCCAACTCCTGCTGAGAGGAACAGGAATCATTTTTTCTCATAGCAGTTTATTTATCCTAAGCAATTACATTATTATTATCTGTAATGTTTAGATATTCATTCATGGAAAATTGCAACAAACCTTTAATAATTCTTCTCACTACAAAAGCTTACTATTAATAACTTAGAAATTCCTCCATAACATCCTTTATCATTAAATATTCTTCTGTAATAATAATATCGTTATTACCAAATTTCCTATCTAAACTAAAATGTATCTTCGTACTTCGCTTATCTGAAGGTAAAATTAATGCAGAATATGTTTTCAAAAACTTCTTTTTATCTGTTTTTGTATCAATTAAATTCTGCAACATAAAGATATAAGCAACTTGCTTATAATCAATTCCTACTACTTTTGAATAGTATTTTGCATCAAAAATCAACTGAGTATCATTATATTCTGAATAATGGTCTGGAGATATATATTGGCTTGGCTTAGCACTATTAGTATGAAATGATCTTTTACTAAATTTTAAATCATTACTTTTATTTTTATCAAAAATTATATTATGCTTTTTTACATCAATTCCACTATAATTTCTATTCAAATATTCTTCAATCATATCCTCCCATATAGAGGAGAAGGAATAATGCTTTAAATAGAAATTTCCACCTAATCTTACTTTTGCAAAGAAATTAATTAAACTTTCAATTAATCTTTGAGATAAATCCTTAAACTGCTGCTCCTTAATTTCATTCAAAAAATTAATAACAAAATTAGTATTTCCCATAAAATCAAATTCCGGAAATTCACTTCCTGTAGTCTCATAGTCAATAAAGTATGAAAATTTAGATATTGTATAATCGATTACAAAAATCATACACTCTGTAATAAATGTTGAATAATGATGTTTTGTCCTATAATAAAGTGGATATAAAAATAAATTATTAGAATCTACAAACTTATTAGCTTTACTAATAGTTGCTTTCCAATCTACCCTTCCTCCTACATTAGGTTTTTTTATAACTTTATCATCAAAAAACATTCCATATTTTTTATAATAATCATAAACTTCAAAAAAAGATGAAAATGGATAATTTGAGCTATATATTTGATTACTCTTTTCTCCAAAATATAGGTCTGGTTTTTTTTGCATATGCTTTGAAATTGTTTGAAATATTACTTGAGCATCATGTTTTAAATTGCCAAACTTATAGTTTTTAGGTCCAACAATCATAAGGTCATTATTTTCATTAGATACAAATCCAACAAAATTAAAAACATCCCTTACTTCACCTGTTTTTTGACCACTATTTTCATCAATTAAACTATCAGTTTTAATATCTCTTTTATTATCTAAGCAAAATTCAAAAGAGTGGTCTTCATTTTCAAAAGTAGCCCCATCATTAGCATATTTAATTATCATACTACTGCCTCCAATTTAATAAGGAAACCTATTTAAATTTGGTTTTAAAAATTTATCAATAAACGTATCACTAAAAACCTTATCAGAGCCAAAGTTATTATATAAAACATCATAGCTATGAATTTTATTATCAAATAAACTAGCTCCCCCAAAGGAGTTTAAACCTTGTATATCTTGCCATAAATATAATAAAAGCTTATTTTTAATGGTTTTATTTATGATTTTATCTGCTGCTTCATATTCATCACTGTTAGTAGAATGTGAATTTCTTATTACATCATCATTAAAATCAATGAAAAACTGACCTACTTGCTTGTCCTCTTTTTTGCCTAATCCATTTTCTTTATTTGTAATAAAATCATTTAACGCCATATAAAAAGACTGCCAAGTAGTTACTAAATCATTATCTCTATTATCATCTATAGCAATTTTAATTTTAGGGTTATTAAGTTTTTTATTTACCTTATTAGTTGTAGAATCTATAATTGGATATACCGAAATATATTCCCATTCAAATCTTCTCTTAAAAGCTGTATCCATTGGGAATACACTTTGATCATTCATATTTACAGTACAAATAATATTAAAATTCGAAGGAAGTTTCACTTCATCAGTTGTTAAAGTTGGTATTTTATCAGCAATATTCTTATTTCTTATTGGATATCTACTTTCAAAATGCTTATCTCTATCTAATAATTGAAAAATATCTCCAAATATAGCTGCTACATTCCCTCTAGACAATTCTTCTAAAACTAAATATACGTCTTGACTTGAGTCTATATATGCTTCCATTAATGCCTGCGTAAATGGCCCCTCTTTAAATACAAAACTTGTATTTTCCTTACTATCAGTATCTGGTAGTAACTGACCAACAAAATCTGTATATAAAAATTCTGGATGTATTGTAATACGGAATATCTTCTCATCAGGATGTGATGATAACCTTTCTTTAACCTCAAAACTTTTTCCGGTTCCTGGTGCTCCAAATAAAATTAGTTGTTCGTGCATTTTTCCTCCTTTAAATAACCTAAATAAAATATTTATCTATATAACTTAAAAGTGTCTCACATCTTTTAAACTTATCACTTTTTTTGGAAAATTTACTTTTATATGTAGAAATAAATTTACTATATTCTGAATAATCTATTTTATATCCACATCTATATGCAAAAATAGATATTGGAAGCATCTCAATCCAATAAAATTTCTCAGCACTTCCATTAAAATCAACACCATTTGCTGATTCTTTTAATTTGTGTATAAAGTCATGAGTTTTCCATTTGAATATCTTGTTATTGAAGTCAACATAATAATTTAATCCATTATAAATATCATTTTCCTCATTATAGTATTCAGAATAATCAGGAGCATATACTTTTAAAAACTCTTTAATATTTCGTGGAACCTCTTTAGTTTCCAAAGTATGATTTGGAAATACTTCAATATAATCAATACCTGCAATGTATAAACTTGCCATATGACGTAAAATCATTTGAGAAGTTATCTTTTTATTAATCACATTCAAAAAACAAAACTTGTGATTTGCAATATTATAACTTGGCGAATCTATATACTCTTCTGCATAATCTAATAGTGTTGGAAATACTGTTTGAGAAATAAGTGCATTTCTTGTTGAATCACTAGTTGGTGAAATAAAAATATACATAATTATTCTGCGGCAATATATCTCTAAGCCAATATTTATATAATATCTATCCCCAATAATATTGCTAATATCTGTTGAATTATGTACCTTAAATTCTTCAACTACAGCTCCATTAAATTTTCCAGCTTTAAATTTTGGAAAGTTTTCATTAATGTCTGCATATTGAATTTCATCAATCATTAGTTTTTTGTTATATTCATTTATAGACTTAATTATTTCATCTTCCACAAACCTTATTTTATCCTCTTCACTAGTTGAAAGATTTGAAATAGAATTAAAAGCCTCAGGAAATTTTTTTTATTTAGAATAATAAACCTCTTCATATGCTTCCCCTATTCTTCAAATATTTTATAATTTGTAATTAATACTTCTTCTCTAGGATATTTAATTCCTGTTTTTCCCATATCGATTAAATTAAAATCATGTTGATTAACCCATTCTATTAATAAATGATTTGTTTTTCCTTTATGTTTAATAACATTTGAAAGCATAAATTTATAACCTGCTTCATCAAGTTTTGAAAGAAATAATAATAATTCATTTTCATCCTTTGCAGTCCAGCCTTCTAATCCTCTTTTTCCATCATTATATTCAGCATTAGTAATAAAATAAGGTGGATCGAAATAAAATACCGTATCTTTTGGAAAATCCTCATAATTTAAATTTATATAAGAACCATTTATCATCTCTAGGACTTCAGTTTTAGGTTTGAAATTTAAAATTCTTTTTTCAATTCCTTCATTAAATTCATTATTTCCAACAGGAGTATTCATACCTTGCTTAGAATTAAATCTAATCATATTTTGAAATGCATATATTGATAAAACAAATAATTCTATTGTTGGCTTATCATTAGTATTGTAGTAATTTCTTAAATTTAAATATGAATCTTTGTTTTTCTTCTCTAACTTAAATGTATTAATAACTTTTTTTACATCGTCTATAATCTTATTTTTATCTGTATTAGTCAGCATTTGTATAATATCAAAAATATATTTGTTGTATTCAAAATAATAAACTTTATCCATAGCAACAACATTTGCACCAACATTAAAGGCACCACCCATTACATCTACAAAAGTTCCAATATGTTTTGGAAGTTGTTTAATAATAGAAGGCATCATTTGGTCTTTGCTTCCCGAATAATTCAAAGGAGATTTATTATTTTCAAAATCTTTTTCAAAGTATATAATGGCTTCTTTAAGATCACTACCATCACCTTTATAGCTAGAATTATTAGTTGAATACTCTCTATAATTTGTTGTCTCTACAAAGACTTTTCCATCTTTTGCAAATTTCTTTGCAAGATTTTTTAACTCTAAAAGTGAAATAATAGACTGATTACTATAACTTATAAGTATATGTTTAAAATTAATCTGTCTAAATAAATCTTCAAACTCATAATATGCTTTTTGCTTATTTGAATATCCAGATAAAGTTCTTTTTAATCTTCTACCTGTCTTACCAAATATAACAGGATTATCATACCTTACTATAGTTTCAAGCATATGATATGAATTAGTATATTGTGTAATAGTATATGGTGGATCAATGTATGCAATATCTCCAGATATATTACGAACTAATTTATTTGCATCACTACAAAATATTAAATTATCCCCATGCAATTCTTTTTCTTCAATTTCTAATGGGCAAATTTCAAATTGTTTTAATGCTCTATTATCCCAAAACTTAAAAAAAGCTTGATATGTTCCAGAAGTATTAGATATTTTTAAAACTGACTCTAATAATGAAGCTATTAAAAAGTAATATTCAGCTTCATTAATTAAATCATCTTTATAAAGTTCCTCTATTTCTATACGAATTCCATCAATTTTTAATGCATTTTCTTCAGTAAAATACATTCTATCTGCTTTAGGTGTATAGTTATTTAAAATAAAATACTCCCCATTATCAACATATTCTTTTTCATTTAGCCACTCAAAAGGACTGCATTCATATTTCTTATAGAATTCAATAAAAGCAGGTTCTGAAGAATTCATTAATTTTGCTTTAGCTATTATACTTGCAAAACTCATATAATCATTTGCAAAAATAGTATACTTATCTTTAAAGTAATCACCTACAGATCCAGTTCCCGAAAATAAATCAGCAAAAGTTTCTCCTTCTATTTTGTATTTATTTATTACATATTCGATAAAGCCTAAAAGCTTTGTTTTATTACCTAAGTATCTCATCTACTATATCATCCTTCAGTATGTTTTATATATTCTATCAAGTCATCTAATTTTCAATTTTAATTTTTTTATTTCTAATATAATTCACTAAAAATATTCAGTCTAACATAAATAATTTCAGCTAACTTTTCTTGTCATTTTATTTTTACAAAAAACTCAAGCCGTTTAATTATTTTGCTTTTTAGTTTTTTGAAGAACTACAATTTTTTCTTTTTACTATATTAACAAATTTACATAGCAGAAAGCTTGTAATAATCACCATTACTACTATAGGAATTTTATATTTTTATATATGTAAAAAGACATTTTCTCAGCATTTAATATCATTATATCAAACTTTTTATTGAAAATATATAATCACCAATTTTTGACTTTACCTTCAAAATCAGTAAGCTATTTTAATTTTCCTTTCCTTAACGATAAATGTGGATAAGTATTTAAATAAATTATGGTTTGGAAATGCTAATTATGAAATGTATTATTTTACAAAAAAAACCGTAAGCATTTCGCTTACGATTTTTGTGGCAGGGGCACTAGGACTCGAACCCAGAACCAATGGTTTTGGAGACCACTACTCTACCAATTGAGCCATACCCCTTTGAGACATTTTCTATTATATAGCACTTTTATTAAAAAATCAACTATTTATTTTCATTATTTTCTATTAAATCATATAAATTTTTATAATTTGCTTCAATCAAGCCCTCTATACTTAATTTATTATCATACTTTTGAAAATTAACCACTCTATATCCTTGTTCTGTAAAAGGTGTCTCTATATCTTTTACTACAATTAATTTATTAGGATCAATTTTTTTCTCTTCAACATACTGAGCCATAGTTTGACCTTCTGGAAGTCTAGTAGGATTTATTCCTAAAGTTTTATAGAAATAATCAAAATTATTATCAATAGTAACAAATGTATATTCAGATAAATCTTTCTTATTCTCTCTGGTTTCCGTTATTGTCTTATCTAAATTAGTAATTGTTCTATTATAATTTTTTTCATATAAATCTCTATTTTTAGGATCTTTATCTTGAATAGCTGATTTTACGTTATAAAGTATTACCTTATATTCATCTACCCCTATATAGAAATATGGGTTAACTTTAGTTTGATTATTTACCACATAGTTACTTGTCCTTATTCCTCTTGAAATATCAATTGTCCCTACGCTACTTTTATTTAGTTTTGATCTTAGTTCTGTACACCACTTAGCTTGGGAATTTCCACTATACAAAAATAAGTCCATATTAGATATATTATTTACTATGTTATCATTAATAGTAAAGTCTTCATTTTCTTTTTCACCATTAAATATATATTGTATATTGTGCTTGTCCCCTGCTATTTCTTTTACCATTTGATACTCCATTTTATTAGTTGTCATTATATTTAATAATGAATCTCTATCAGAAGTTACCGGGTCAACAATATTAGCTACTGTTGGGCTAGAGAATCTTCCAATACCTAAAAATAAAACAAACGTAATAATTAACATTGCAAATGTTAACTTTTTCACCTAACCACCTCCGCCATTATCAAGGCAAAAATATTTCCCTAATATTATAGCAATATTTTATGCAAATATATATATGAATTTATGAAGATAATATTTCTTTATTACTTCTCTTTATTTTTCTCTATAATGTTTTCTTTTTATTCAAATTTGGATAAAATAATAGATAGAGTTAATTTTTGAAGGGAGTCACATATGGAATTTCAAGTTAATAGTATTGAGGAAACTACAAATATTGGTTTTCAGTTAGGAAAATTATTAAATTCTGGTGATATTATCTGTTTAACAGGCGATTTAGGTACAGGTAAAACCCATATTACTAAAGGAATTGCAACAGGCCTTGGCGTTACTGATACAATTACAAGTCCTACTTTTAATATTGTAAATGAATATGAAAGTGGCAGATTTAAATTAAATCACTTTGATGTTTACAGAGTAAGTGATCCAGATGAAATATATGCCATTGGATTTGATGATTATATATTTTCAGATGCTGTATCAATAATTGAATGGGCTAATTATATCGAAGAAATTCTTCCTAAAGAATATATTCATATAAATATATCTAAAGATTTCAGCAAAGGAGAAAACTTTAGACAGATATCTATTCATCCTTATGGTGAAAGATATAATTACGTTAAGGAGTTGAAAATATGATAGTTTTAAGTATAGACTCATCATCTAAAGTTGCTACCTGCGCTTTACTTAATAATGATGAACTACTTGGAGAATATGTATTAAATAACAAAAGAGAACACTCAGTTCTTCTTATGCCAATGATAGAAAAACTTTTAGAGGAATGTAACCTAACTCTTGATGATGTTGATGGTTATGCTGTATCTAAGGGGCCTGGTTCTTTCACTGGATTAAGAATAGGAATGTCAACCATAAAAGGTTTAAGCTTTGGAAGTTCAAAACCATACATAAGTATTTCTACTTTAGATGCATTAGCATATAGCCTTGTAAACTTTAAAGGAATTATATGTCCAATAATGGATGCTCTTAGAGAAAATGTTTATACAGGTCTTTATAAGGGTAATAATAACAAACTAGAAACTATATTAGAACCTACTCCTATGGACATTGATAAATTAGTTGAAATGCTAAAGGAAAAAGATGAAGACATTATATTTACAGGTGATGGTCTATCAAAACACAAAGATTACATAAAAGATCATCTTCCAAATGCAAAGTTTGCTCCTAACCACTTAAATATTGTACGTGCTTCTTCTCTTGGAGAATTAGGGCTTAATCTTTTAAATGAAGGTATACATGATGACCCTAATTCAGCACCTATTTATTTAAAACAACCACAAGCTGTAAGAGAATTAGAAAGAAGGTTAAGTGTAAATGAGTGTCACGCTTAGTTTAATGAATAAAGAAGACTTAACTGACGTTTTAGAAGTAAGTACTCTAAGTTTAAAAGAGTCTTGGTCTTTAGATTCTTTTTCAAGAGAACTTTCAAATCCTCTTGCTAAATACATAGTTGCAAAAGCAGATAATAGAATTATAGGTTTTGCTGGAGTATGGGTTATTGTTGATGAAGGACATATTACAAATATTGCTGTACACCCAGATTACAGAAAAAAAGGTGTAGGAAGTGCTTTAGTTGATTCTTTAATTAAAAATTCTAAAGACTGGGGCTGCACAGCCCTTACTCTTGAAGTTAGAGCTTCAAATATACCTGCTCAAAACCTTTATAAAAAATTTGGTTTTGAAAATGAAGGTGTAAGAAAAAATTATTATAGTGATAATAACGAAGATGCCTTTATTATGTGGAAAAGATAAATCACTAATATTTTAAAATTAAAGAGCTTGTCAAATTGACAAGCTCCCAGACTGTTGACAACTAACTTCGTTTTCGAAGATAGTTGTCTATTTTTATGTTAAAATATAATTAACTAATATAAGGTGGTGTTTCAATATGATGGGTGTTAAAAAGAAAGCAGATAGAAATCAAATAGAATTATTAAGTATAGATGATCTTGTTCCTAAAAATCATTTAGTTAGAAAATTAGATGCAGCAATAAATCTAGACTTTATTTATGATGAAGTAAGAGATTTATATAAGCCTTACGGTCGCGAAAGCATAGACCCTGTAGTTCTAATAAAAATAGTAATGATTCAATATATATTTGGCATCCGCTCAATGAGACAAACC
>NZ_FPBY01000005.1 GCF_900116755.1 Clostridium sp. DSM 8431 | reverse complement strand
ATAATTACCTGATCCTCTAGTAGGGACTTCACCATCATTAATATCTGCTTTCTTAACCCAATCCCCAAGAGTAGAAGCAGCTATTCCTAAATTAGTAGCACATCTTTTCATATTCAAATTTTTATGTTCATGATAGTATCTTACTGCATTTTCTTTAAATTCCTTATCATACTGTTTACTCATTTCAATTCCTCCAATTCATCATATCTTTATTATAACTCTTTTTGAGAAATATCCACTTTTAACTTGTACTATTTATATTCTAGCTCCAATCTGGTAAGCTAAAAGAATTAGATGCAGAACTGGTACAGACAAATAAAGAAATTGCTGATCTTGAGTCGTCTATTGCAAATAACCAGGCTTCAATCGAAGAAAATCAAAGACAAATCGAAAATGCTGAATCAAAGATTTCTTCTTTAAAAGATGAAATTGCAGAAAGTGAAAATATACTTGCTACAAGACTTAGAGAAATGTATAAGAACAACGGTTTTTCAGCCGTAAATTATATTTCATTTCTTTTTGACTCAAAAGATTTATCTGATTTAATTGATAGGTTTACAGCTTGTACTGTTATAATTAATGAAGATAACAAATTAATTAGTGGCTTAAATCAAAAAGTAACACAAGAAAATGATACAAAGGAACTTATTGCTTCAAAAAAATTAGAATTAGAGAATTTAAATGAAGAAAATAAGAGCAAACTTAATGAAGTAAATGAAAAGAAAGCTTCTCAAGAAGTTGTAAAAAAGGAACTTGAAGATGAACAATCTCGTTTAAGTGAAACTATCACTCAAAATGAAATTGCATTAATAAGTAGTGAAATAAGCACTATTGATTCAAGTTCTAATAGAACAGCTCTGCAAAATGCAGTAACTTCTATAAAAGCAAAGCTTCCTCAATTTACAATGGCTGGAGCAATAAACAAAGCTAACGATTATATTAGTAAAGGAAATGAGAAGATAGCTTCTCTCCCAGTAGAGACAAGCCCTCCTGCTTCTTCAGGATCTTCAAGTTCCTCTAGCTCTTCTAGTTCACTTATATCTTATTCTAATCCACCATCACAAGATAGGATTGCAAGAACACTTAAAGTTCAAGCTACTGCATACACTGGTGACGGAGTTACAGCTACTGGAACAAAACCTGTAAGAATTCCTTCTGGTATGAGTAGTATAGCTGTTGATCCAAGTGTAATACCTCTTAACTCAACAGTTTATGTTGAAGGATATGGTTATGCCATTGCTACTGATACTGGTGGAGCTATAAAAGGTTCAATAATTGATTTATATATGAATTCAGAAAGCGATTGTAAAGCATGGGGTAGAAGAAATGTAACTGTATATGTATTAAAATAGTTTAATTCTATCCACTAAAAAAAGAACGTATTTTATTAGGAAAATAGCTAATAAATACGTTCTTTTTATTATGATTCATTTAATTTTTCTCTCATTAAAATCAATACTTTCTTCTCTATTCTAGATACCTGCACTTGACTTATTCCAAGCATTTTAGCAACTTCCACCTGTGTTTTATCCTTAAAATACCTAAGCATTATTATCTGTCTTCCCTTTTCATCAATGCTACGTAAAGCTTCCTTTAATGCTATTTTATCAATCATTTTTTCATCATCTTCAGCTTTTTCAGAAATTTTGTCAATAAGAAGAACTGGTGCTCCATCATCCTTATGAATAGTATCGTATAAATATTGAAGACTATTTAAAGATTCAAGGGCCTGAACAATATCTTCTTTTTCAATTCCTGAATACTCTGAAAGCTCATCAATAGTTGGCTCTCTATTTAATTTAACCGTAAGCTTCTGCTTATCAAAATGTAGTTTTTTAGCTAATGATTTTATATTTCTACTTACCTTAATCATTCCATCATCTCTTAAGAAACGTTTGATTTCACCCATAATCATTGGAACTGCATAAGTAGAAAACTTAACATTAAATTTAACATCAAAGTTATTTATAGCCTTAACAAGACCAATACACCCTATTTGAAATATATCATCATATTCATAGCCACGGTTTAAAAACTTTTTACTAATAGAAGATACTAAAGGAAGATTCATTTCTATCATTCTATTTAAAGCATCTTTATTCCCTTCTTTAGCTAAAGGTAGAAGCTGTGAGTTATCTTCATAGTTAAACTCTTCTTTCTCAAAATTCCCTCTATCCATACCATATCCACCTAACCTATAGAATTAAACTTCTTTTTTAAGATTACCTTTGTACCTTCTCCCTTTGAACTAACAATCTCCATACTATCCATGAAAGTTTCCATAACAGTAAAACCCATTCCCGATCTCTCTAAATCAGGTCTTGATGTATATAAAGGCTCCTTTGCCTTATCTATATCTTCTATACCTTTACCATAATCAATAATAGTAATAGTTGCTTCATTTTTGTAAAGAGCAGCTTCTATCACTACTTTTTCATCTTCCTTTCCTTCATAGCCATGTATTATGGAATTTGTAACTGCTTCTGATACTGCAGTTTTTACATCACTTATCTCATCTAATGTAGGATCTAGCTGAGAGATAAAAGCTGATACAGCCACTCTTGCAAACCCTTCATTTTGAGATTTGCTTTCAAATTCAATTTTTACCTTGTTATCATACATGAAAAAACCCCTCCATTAAATACGCTTTAGTGCTTCTTCTACATCCTTACAACAATTAATTATCTTAAATAATCCTGATAATTCAAAAACTTTATAAATACCCTTTTTTAATCCTGCTATATATAGCTTTCCATCCCTTTGTGATATTTTTTTAAATCTTCCTACAACAACACCTATACCTGAACTATCCATAAAACTTACACTCGAAAAATCCATAATTATTTTTTTTATGTTTTCTCTTTCTATTCTATCATCAATTTTCACCCTAACCTCTTCAGCACTATGATGATCTAATTCTCCAATTAATCTAATAATTATCTTATCTTCTACTTTATCAAACTTTAAATTCATATAAATTTTACCCTAAAGCTTTATTTAGAGTTCATACCTCCTCCCTCTCTTCTTTTCCATATTTTATCATATATGTTAAGTTTGAGTCAACTGTATAGAATATTAATTACATTTAATGGATAATATCTAAAAATAACAAGCGAAGCTTGTTGAAAACCACAAAACAAGCTTCGCTTACTAATTTTAAGACTTATATTTTTCTATTTCACTAAATATAATTTTATAAAACTCTTCTATGCTATCACTTTTATCTAAAATCATAACCTCTATAGCATCATTTATATTATCCATTGTATAGATGTGAAAATCTCCATCTACAATAGCCTTTTCCACTTCAGGCTTTAATACAATATCATCTTTATTTGAAGAGGGAATTAAAACTCCTATTCCTTTAGTTTTATTTTTCAAAGTACAGGCCTTATAAAACCCTTCAATTTTTTCATTAACTCCACCAATTGGTTGAACTTCTCCAAATTGATTTATAGAACCTGTTACTGCAATATTTTGTCTTATCCCCTTTTTAGACAATGCAGATAATATACATAGCATTTCAGAAACAGATGCACTATCTCCATCTATACTTCCATAGGTCTGCTCAAAGCTTAAATGAAAGTCTACAGGAAGCTTTTTATAAGAATTTACAATATTAGATAGTAATCCTGAAAGAATATTAACTGATTTTCTATGAATACTTCCAGACAAATTACTTTCATTTTGAATATCTATAATCTTTCCATCTCCTGCACATGCAATGCAAGTTACTCTCATAGGCTTTCCAAAAGAATAGTATCCAGAATTAAGTACTGCTAAAGCATTAATACTTCCTATACTCTTTCCTTCAACAGACAAAATTATTTTGTCATCCTTATACATATCCATTATTTCATTTTCAATTACTTCTTCTTCATAAATTATTTTATTAACTTCCTTACCTGCAATCTTATTCAAATCTTTATTCTCACTTTTAGCAAGGAGTAATATTTTATCAATATACTTTTCTTCAACACTTATCTTATTTCTATTTCCAGATATTCTTGATAAATATTTTATAATTTCTTTAATAGCTTCATCATCTATATCTTTTATTCCATACTTTTCTGCTCTTTTTATTATATACTCTTTTACATCATTACTTTCTATATCTTCGCTTCTAAAATCAGTAGGAATTTCTACCCTTAAAGAAAATAAATTTTTAAAGTCTTCATCTGCATTATATAAAATATCATAACTTTCATAATCACCAATTATTATAACCTTAACATTAATAGGAATAGCCTCTGGCTTTAATCCACTTATAGATAGGATATCAAGATAGTTTTTGCCTGAATCTATATTAACCTTTTCTGTTATTAATGTCTTTTTTAAAGCATGATAGCTATATACATTATTAATAAGCTGACTAAGTCTTAGTATAATACATCCACCATTAGCCATAATAAGACTTCCAGGTGTTATTAAAGATAATTCACTTGTATATGCTCCGTTATGACTTTCATATTCAATATTACCCATAAGATTTGTTATACTAGGATCTTCTTCATATATAACTCTTGGATGATTATAGTTTGTATTATCTACAAAAACAGAAATATCATATTTATTTATAATATCATTTATAGTACCTTCGTCATCTTCAATATTAATAGAATAACAGTCAACTAATTCTTTCTCTATATTAAAAAACAATTCTTCAAGATATTCATATGCATCATCGTCTGTTATAAAACTTAATAGACAATTTTCTTTATCTTCTTGAAGTTCAGTATCTAAATATTCTCTATAAATATCCTTAAGCTTATTTATAGAACCTAATTCAATATTTTTAAGTTTTTCAAGGACAACTTCAGCTTTTTTCTTTAAAACAGTAGCTTTTTCTATAATAGAATCCTTATTACTGCTAGATAGCTCATCATATTCCTTTTCAGTCATGGCTTCTCCCTCATTTAGAGGAATAAAAGCAAAGCCTCCTGTTGTAGCCTTTACATCAAAGCCTCCCTTTTTAGCCATTTCTACAAGTTCTCCAACATAGCTACTCCTTTTACTATGAATTTCTTCAATAATTGTATCCTTCTCGGATTCTGACGAAGTATTATAAAACTCCATGGCAGCTTGAAAATAACTATTTTTTATATCTTCAACAGCTTCTTTAAGTTCTTTTCCCTTTCCATTACTTAAAAATACTGGTCTTGGTTTTTTTATATCTTCAATGCTAACATAACAAATGTCATAAGGAGCGCTAAAATCTTTATACATATTTTCAATAAAAGAGCATAAATATTCAACCTTCTCTTTAGAAAAAGATTCTATAAGATATAAATTATATCCTTGGTCTTTAATATTTATTGCTCTTTTTATTTTCTCATATGCTGAAGATATTTTTTTTATATTTCTAATCTGCCCTTCACCTTTTGCATCCTTAAAATCAACATTAAATAATACTTCCCTTGGAGTTAACTCTTTCTTCATAAATAATCTTCCCCACTTAAAAAACTGCAAAGAGCAGTCTTAGTCAAGCAGTTCCCTCCTTATACGTTATATATTATATTAATATTCCTTTAGGGTGTATTTAGATAATACTTTTTATAAATTAATTGTAAAAAATATCAAATTTTATCCATTAATTCTTCTACATCCTTATCTCCTCTTCCAGATAGTGTTACAATAATATAATCATCTTTACTATATTCCTTTGCACATTTAACTGCATGAGATACTGCATGTGAACTTTCAATAGCTGGAATAATTCCTTCAAGCCTTGATAATAGCTTAAATGCTTCTAAGGCTTCTGTATCAGTACAAGGTACATATTTTGCTCTTCCTATTTCTCTTAAATAAGCATGTTCTGGTCCTACCCCTGGATAATCAAGCCCTGCTGAAATTGAATAAGCTTCTTTAGCTTCTCCCTTTTCATCAACTAAACACATACTCTTCATACCATGAATAACTGCCACTTCCCCATTTGCCATAGATGCTGCATTCATATCTGAATTAAGACCTTTTCCTGCTGCTTCTACACCTATAAGTTCAACATCCTTTTCATCAATAAAATCTGCAAAAGTTCCTATACAGTTACTTCCACCTCCAACACAAGCTACTACTGCTTTGGGAAGTTTTCCTTCTGCTTCTATCCCTTGTCTTTTAGCTTCTACACTTATTACCTTTTGGAACTCTTTAACCATTGCTGGATATGGATGTGGTCCTACTGCTGATCCTAGAACATAAAAATTATCTTCAATTCCTTCAATCCATTTTCTAAGTGCTAAATCAACAGCTTCCTTTAATGTTTTTGTTCCTTCAGTAGCTGGTACAACTTTAGCCCCTAAAAGTTCCATTCTAAAAACATTAAGAGCCTGTCTTCTCATATCCTCTTCACCCATGTAAACAGTACATTTCATTCCCATAAGTGCTGCTACTGTAGCTGTTGCTACTCCATGCTGTCCTGCTCCAGTTTCTGCTATTACCTTCTTTTTCCCCATTCTCTTTGCTAAGAGCATTTGTCCTAAAACATTATTTATTTTGTGTGCCCCAGTATGATTTAAATCTTCTCTCTTTAAGTATATCTTGCATCCGCCTGCATATTCTGTAAGTCTTTCAGCAAAATATAAAGGATTTTCTCTTCCTACATACTGCTTTAAATAATAATTATATTCCTTTATAAATTCTGAGTCATCTTTATATCTTAAAAATGCTTCTTCTAAGTCATTTAATGCTTCTAATACCTTATTATCTACAAATTGTCCCCCATATTGTCCATAAAATTTTTCCATAATAATTTACCCCCTGCTTATTGCCTGTCTTAATTTTAATAATAAAAAAAGCATACCATCCCTTAACTTAGGGACGATGTGCTCGTGGTGCCACCCATATTTAGAAATAACATATAGTTATTTCCCTTATTTTTAGTACATATAATACTTCACCAAAATAACGCTTGGAAACGTCAGAAGCTACTTTTTTAATAATTTCACAACTGCATCTACTAAAGCCCACTTCCTTAAAACTTCCTGTTCCGGACCTTTCACCAAATGCCGGCTCGCTTTGACATTCACGTAATAAGTACTCTCTTTAGTCATTGACTTTTTTATATTTGTTATTATTATATTTTTCATCCCTTAATTTGTCAACATTTTTTGTAAATTTTAATTAAAAAAGGCTTAATTGTTCTATATTTCCTTCTTTTAAAGAAGATACACTTATACCTATAAGTCTTAATTCTTCGTCAATTTGTTCTGACATT
Organism: Clostridium sp. DSM 8431; assembly: GCF_900116755.1. Taxonomy (GTDB): domain Bacteria; phylum Bacillota; class Clostridia; order Clostridiales; family Clostridiaceae; genus Clostridium. Next base: position 37,629 of record NZ_FPBY01000005.1, on the reverse strand, counting down.
AAAATTTCTTTAGCAACAGAATATATTTCTTCTGCTGAACTTACATAATCATTTAAAGTTCTACTTCTTGTGTGACTTTCAAATTCCCCAGTCTTATATTTAAGAGTAACTGTTTTTCCACTCCAACTATTATTAATTAATATGCCACTTATCTCACACGCAAATTTCTTAATATACCCTAATAATTCTTCTTTATCTACAGTATTTATCTTTAAAGTTCTTTCTTTTCCAACAGATTTTCTTTCCCTAACCGGCTCAACTTTTCTATTATCAATACCTCTAATTCTATGATATATTTCGCTTCCCATCTTTCCCATGTTTTCTTTCATGTAATCTTCTGAAAGCTGGTACATATCTTCTATTGTAAATATACCTATATTATTCAATTTTTCAACAGACTTTTTTCCAATACCAAAAACCTTAGATACAGGAAGAGGGAATAAAATATCTGGAACCATAGTTTCATCTATAACCATAATTCCATTAGGTTTATTCCAATCAGAAGCTAATTTAGCTAAAAACTTATTATAAGATATTCCTATAGATAAGGTTAATCCTAACTTTCTTCTCACCTCATCTTTTATAAACTTTGCTGCCTCTTCTCCTGTAAAAGAGCTTTCTGTTATATCTAAAAATGCTTCATCTATTGATAAGCCTTCCACCTGATTGGTTACCATATGAAATATTTTAAATACTTCATTTGAAACTTCTTTATATCTCCCATATCTTACAGGCAGAAAGATTCCTCTTGGACACTTTTCTCTAGCTAAAAATATTGGCATTGCTGAATGTACTCCAAATTTTCTTGCTTCATAAGAACAAGTACTTACAACTCCTCTTTCACCTGTCCCCCCTACTATTACTGGTTTTCCTTTAAGTCTTGGATTATCTTTCACCTCAACTGAAGCAAAAAAAGCATCCATATCTACATGTAAAATAACTCTATCCATAAACTTTTCTAAGCTAATACCTCATCGAATATCCCTTGATTTTTACTTACAATAAGAGAATATACTCCCTTTGAGAATAGCTCATACATATACCTCTTCTCCTTACATTTTCTATTACCTTCAAGAATCATTAATGCTATAAAGAATCTAAAACCTTTATCCATATAAAATTCATATTCAGATTCTTCTTCACATAAATAATCAATTACTTCATTAATCTTATTTATAAATTCAGTATGATTATGCTCTTTATAACTAACACCTAATAAAGGTAAAAACTGATGTCCTATTTTCATATTATCTTCTTCTAACTTATTAAAAAGGTTCTTAATATTATCATAGGCCCAATCATTACTATTTAGCATTAAAGTCATACTTAATGCTTGAATACTATTTTTTGAAAGATTGTCTATTTTACCATAATCCCTAAATATATCTTCCATATACGTCAAAACAAATTCAGAATCTACTTCTCCAATAGCAAGAAGTGCACATTCCAAATAATCTTCATGATTAGTTACATTTTTATATCTACTCCTGATGGTTTCATAAATTTCTCTCATTTTTTTTAGTTTTGAATCTCTATTTTCCTTTTTAACATACTTAACCATAGTATAGCTAGCAAGTACAAGATACTGACTTTCTCTAAAATTAAGATCCATTAATTTTTCATATGTTTCTAAAAGTTCTTTTATAAGATATTCTGTATTTTATTCTAAAGCAATTAAAAAGGATATTATATATAATATATCTCCTCTAAAACAAGAAATTCTTGAAGTTTCCTTCTTTAATTCACTTCTTATTTCCTTAATTTTTTTAACTGGAATATCTTCATCTCTTATTCCATATATAATAGCTGCAAAATGATTTATATAATCTCCATCATATCTTAACTCTTCTTTGGAAATTCTATAATTATATATAGTTTTATTGCATATATCTATAATCTTTTTCTTCATCATTTTTCCTCTTTTCATAATTAAAGTAAAAGTAATTCTACCTTACTACCATAAATTATACTATATTAAGCTATATTTAATCTATAATATTAACTTATCAATTATATAATAACTTACTATTATGACATATTAATAACATAAACCTAATAATTATATTAATATTTTATTAAGAATATATTATTAAATGTGCTATATTCTTGAATACTTTTAATATTCCAAATTATATCTATTGTGCTTTTTTAATATCTATTATATAATCTTATAGAAAAATAAATAGATGACAGTTCGCAAGCCTCCTGTCTCTAAATAAAACTAGGCACCTTTTTTAAAGATAATACTAGGTCTGCCTTATTTCATAAGCAGGTCTTTATTTTTTGCTAAAAATAATGAAATTTATATTTTTTTAAAGCATTAAATAAAACAAAAGAGAAATGAATCCCTATGGATTAAAAACTTAACTGGTTTTAAAAGAGATTAAGAGCTTGTTAATTGATTTAAAAAAGTTTTTTCGGAGGAGAAATCAATATGGAAACAAGTAATATACTAAAAAGAGTTGGAGTACCTGGTTTAATAAAAATAGCTTTAACAGCTGCTATATATGTAGTTGTAACTTTAGTCTTTTCAGGTATTTCTTATGGTCCTATTCAAGCTAGACCTTCAGAGTTATTAAACTTTTTAGCTTTTATAGATCCATTATATGTAGTAGGACTAACTCTTGGATGCGCTATTTCAAACCTTTATTCTTTTGGACTTATAGATGTAATTGTAGGTAGTCTTGCAACACTAATATCTACATACCTTATGTATAAAAGTAAAAGCCTTTTTGTAGCTACATTATGGCCAACAATCATAAATGCAATATTCGTTGCTGCTGAATTATTCTATGTAGCTCAGCAACCATTCTGGTTTAACTGTTTAACTGTAGGTATAGGTGAATTTTTAATTATGACTATAATAGGTTATCCATTATTTAAATTTGTACTATTTAAAAATAAGCATTTTGTAGAAGCTATAAGAATAGATTTAAATAATAAAACTTACTTAGAAAAATTAAAATCAATATAGCCCCATAAGGCATCAGTATAACAAAAAAAGATATTCTTATTAATAAATCAAATAAGAATGTCTTTTTTTTACTAATTCTATTAAATTTTCTAAAAATTAATTTATATTTCATAAAGTCACAAACTATGATATAATACCACTGATAAGGTTTAAACAACTTTAGAAATTATTTGTATTTTATATAAAGAAGGAGTTTTCAAATGAGTTTTAGAGATAAGTTCGATAAATACTTTCAAGAATCATATATGCAAAAATATGGAGACAGAATAGCTAGTACTGCAGGTACAGTAGTTTCTATAAAGTATACTAAGAAAAATTATTTTTTATTTCATAGATTAGTTGTTGATTTTGTAATAAAACCAGAAATAGGTAAAGCTATTGTTAAAGCTAGATATAAAAAGTTAAGATGGTTTAAACCTGTAGATTTTATTCAAGTTTCAGTTGGTCATAAAGTAATGATCATGGGGCTTAAAGGTGTTAAAGGCAAGAAAGACTCTGAAATACTTCAAGTTCAAAACGTTCTTAACCTAACTACTAAAAAAGATTTAATCCCTGTAGATCACTCACAATTAAAGCGTTCAAGACAACAAGCAGGAAGAATGAGATTTTAATAATAAGGCAGTAGATTTTTGGGAAATCTATTGCCTTAAATTCTGCCCTAAATTACTTTGTTTTTATTAATAGATAAATACTATTTATTAATGCTATAACACCAGAAAAACATAAAACAATCATCCATTGCCCTAAATTTAAAGCTACAGTGTGAAAAATACTCTGGAAAAATGATATATATAAAATACTACATAACATAATTATAGAAACACTTACTGCTCCTACTAAATAAGGATTAGTAAATAGCTTTATTTCAAAAATTGAATGTCTTTCTGACCTACACTCAAAAACATGAAACAACTGTGACATAACAAGAGTTGCTAAAGTTATAGTTCTACATGTATCAAGATTCATTCTATAATATCTTCCTACCATAAAAGATAATAATGTACATATACCAATAAGACTTCCTCTAACTACTATCTTTTCAGCAAGTCCTCTTGCAAAAATACCTTCATTTCTCTTTCTAGGTAACTGCCTCATAATATCATTATCTGGAGGATCTACTCCTAATGCAATGGCAGGAAGACCATCAGTTGCAAGATTTACAAATAATATTTGTATAGGTGTAAGTGGACTTGGAAGAGTAAATAAAGAGGCTAAAAACATTGTTAAAACCTCACCTAAGTTACATGATAATAGATATCTTATAAACTTTCTTATATTATCATATATAACTCTTCCCTCTTCTACAGCTGAAACTATAGTTGCAAAATTATCATCCATTAAAATCATTGAAGAGGCTTCCTTAGTTACATCAGTACCTGTTAATCCCATAGAAATACCTATATCTGCCTCCTTAATAGCTGGTGCATCATTTACACCATCTCCAGTCATTGCAACAACATTATTATTCTTTTTAAAGGCCTTAACTATCCTTAGCTTATGATCTGGTGATACCCTTGCAAATACCCTTGTTTTTAAAACCTTTTTCTTAAGCTCTCTATCATTTATTTTCTCTATTTCATCTCCAGTTATTACCTGATCTTCACTATTACATATGTTTAAAGACTTAGCAATGGCAAGAGCTGTACTTTTATGATCTCCTGTAATCATAATAGGCTTTATACCTGCAAGTTTACACTTTAATACTGCATCTCTAGCTTCATCCCTTGGAGGATCAATACTTCCTGCAATACCAATAAAAATAAGATCATTTTCTAATCTTTCATCTTTACATAAATTCTGCTCCTTATATGCTGCAGCAATACATCTTAATGCCCTTGAAGACATAAGTTCAATAGATTCATATACCTTCTTCTTCTTTTGAGGTGTTAGTGGCTTAATCTTACCATTTTCTAATATATAGCTACATCTATTTATAAGTCTTTCTGGAGCTCCTTTAACATAGCATGTATTCTTTCCCTTTTCTTCCATGATAACAGACATCATTTTTCTAGTTGAATCAAAAGGTATATCAAATATCCTTTTTGCTTTTTTAACATAAGATTCTAACTCATTAGTTTTATTAAAAAACATTTTTATTAATGCTGTCTCTGTCGGATCTCCATGAAGACACCTTTCAACACTCTTCTCCTTAAAATCATAATTACAATCATTACAATAAATAAAAGCCTTTTGTAATAATTCATAATTGTTAAGCTCACTTTTATCAAGCTCATATATGCGTTCATTTAAATAAACTTCCTTAACTGTCATTCTATTTTGTGTAAGTGTACCAGTTTTATCTGAACATATAATATTTGTACATCCTAAAGTTTCAACTGCTGGAAGCTTTCTTATTAGTGCATTTCTCTTAAGCATTCTTGATACACCTAAAGCTAAGGCTACTGTAACTATAGCTGCAAGTCCTTCAGGAATAGCTGCAACAGCAAGACTTACTCCTAAAAGAAACATTTCAGTTATATCATTACCTCTAACAATTCCTAGTGCAGTAACTAATGCACATATAACAAGACAAATAATAACAAGAATCTTTCCTAAGGATTCTAGTCTTTCTTTTAATGGCGATTTATCCTCCTTTATATTATCAAGAAGGTTTGCAATCTTCCCCATCTCTGTTTTCATACCTATTCCATCTACTTTGAATAGCCCTTTTCCTTTTAATACTGTAGTTCCCATAAAAACAGTATTCTTCTTTTTAGTATCCTTACTTACTCCTACAGATTCTCCTGTCAAAAGTGATTCATCAACCATTATTCCAGAAGACTCTATAAGAACTCCATCTGCTGGTATTCTATCACCTGCATCTAATACAACCACATCTCCTATTGTAAGATAAGATGAACTTAATATTTTTATTCTGCCATCTCTAAATACCTTACAGGTTGGTGCAGCCAAATTTTTTAATGCTTCTAAAGACTTTTCTGTTCTAAATTCCTGAACAAAACCTAAGATTGCATTTACTATTACAATGATAATTATTGTAATGGCATCAGCAGTATCTCCCATTATTCCTGAAATTATAGTAGCTCCAAGTAAAACCCATACCATAAAATCATTGAACTGAGCTAAAAATATAAAAACAGGAGAAACCTTCTTTTTATGTTGAAGCTCATTTAAACCAAATTCTTTTATTCTCTTATCAGCTTCCTTACTTGACAGTCCAGGTCCTGATGACTTTTCCTGTATCACCCTTTTTCCTCCTTAAACATAATTTATAATATATATATATTTTTATGAAAGAAACTTAGAACATAATAAAAAATGATTAATATATACTATTTATAAGTTTTCTTTACTTTTTTATTCTTTAGCCTTAAAATATAATATGTTAATTTATATTATTAAAGGAGGGTCTATTTTGAAAAATGTTATATACGTAACTGGCCACAAGAATCCTGATTCAGATTCAATTTGTGCAGCTATTGGTTACGCTGAATTAAAAAATAAGACTAGTGACATCCCTGTAATCCCTGTAAGACTTGGAAATGTAAATAGGGAAACTCAATACATACTTGACAGATTTAATATAGAAGCACCTGCATTCTTAGAAACTGTTAAACTGAAGGTAGAAGACTTAGATATCGATAAGATAAATGCTATTTCTCCTGATATTTCACTTAAAATGGCTTGGAATATAATGAGAGATAAAAATGTTAAATCTCTTCCAGTTGCAGATGCTAATGACCATCTTGTAGGTATATTATCTATTTCTAATTTAACATCTTCCTATATGGATATATGGGATAACTGTATATTAGATAAAAGTAATACTACTATAGAAAATATAATAGATACTCTATCAGCTAAGGGATTATATATAGATGAAAATAATCAAAGATTCCCTGGAAAAATAGCTGTAGCTGCTATGAAATCTGATAGTTTAAGAAAATTAGTTGATGAAGGTGATATTGCAATAGTTGGTAATAGACCTGAAATCCAAAAGGAATTAATAGATATAAAGGTTTCACTTATGGTAGTAACTGGATCTCATGAAGTTGATCCTGAAGTTATAGAAGCTGCCAAGAAAGCTGGAGTTAATGTTATAAGCACTCCTCATGATTCCTTCACTACATCTAGACTTATCATTCAAAGTATTCCTGTAAGCTATGTAATGGCTAAGGAAAACTTAGTATCTTTCTCTGAAGATGAATTAGTTGACGATATTAAGCAAACAATGATAGAAACTAGATTTAGAAGTTACCCTGTAACTGATAGAGACGGTAAGGTTATTGGAACAATTTCAAGATTCCACTTAATCTCAAACTTCAAAAAGAAAGTTATTCAAGTTGATCATAATGAGAGAGGTCAATCAGTAGATGGATTAGATGAAGCTGAAGTTCTTGAAATAATAGATCACCATAGAATTGCTGATGTATTAACTAACAATCCAATTTACTTTAGAAATGAACCTCTTGGAAGTTCATCAACTATAGTAGCTAAATGTTTCTTTGAACAAGGATTAAATCCATCAAAAGAAGCTGCTGGAGCTTTATGTGGAGCAATAATTTCAGATACATTATTATTCAGAAGCCCAACTTGTACAGAACAAGACATTACTATATGCAAAAAGTTAGCTGAAATCGCTGGAATCTCTAGCTTAGATGAATTTGCAAAAGAAATGTTTAAAGCTGGTACTTCTCTTCAAGGTAAAACAGTTGATGAAATATTTAACTCTGACTTTAAACCATTCTCAATGGGTAATATGAAAGTTGGTATTTCTCAAGTTAATACAATGGATATAGAAGGATTCATGCCTTTAAAAGAAGAAATGCTTAACTATATGAATAAGAAAGCTGACGAAGGTTCGTTTGATACAATGTTATTACTTTTAACTGATATCTTAAATGAAGGTTCTCAAATATTAGCAGTTGGTAATACAGATGTTATAGAAAAAGCTTTCAATGTAACTTTAGAAGATGAAACAGCTTTCCTTCCTGGTGTTCTATCAAGAAAGAAACAAGTTGTTCCACCATTAACTAGCTATATAAATACTTTATAATATAAAAAAAGCTGCTCCAATTTTGGAACAGCTTTTTTTATTATTATCTAATATTATTTATCATTTTCCACATTTCATCTGAAGTAGTAATTCCCTTACCAGCCATTTGATATGCTCTTTGTGCAACTATAAGGTCACTCATTTGTGATCCCATGTCTACATTAGACATCTCAAGAAATCCTTGGTACATATCTGTGTCTGTAGTTCTCTCTACTACAGCACCTTCCGTTGGTACAAAAAGATTTTCTCCAATTGATGCAAAAGATCCATCTCCTATTGCATTATAAACTGGTATTTCTCCTACTTTAGTATAGTTTTGACCCATCTTTACATACAAGTCACCATGTTTACTTATAGAAAAGTTTTCAGATGTTAAGATAACATTATTTTCAGAATATCCCTCTGCATACTCTACATTAAGTTTATTTCCAAAGCTATCTACAAGCTTTCCATAACCATCAATTTTAAAACCACCATCTCTTGTATAAGCTTCATTTCCATTTGCAGAAATAACTTTAAAATATCCTAACCCATCAAGAGCTATATCTGTACTTAATTCTGTATTTCTTAAACTTCCTTGAGTCTGATTTCTAGAAACATCAACGGATCTTGTACCTGTTCCTATTACCATGTTTTCTTTATTAGTTTTATACCCTTGTCTATTTAATGATTCAGACATTAAGTCTTTAAAAGCTACATCAACAGATTTATAACCAGTAGTAGTGGAATTAGCTAAATTATTACTTATTGCATCCATTTTTGACTGGTATGCATTCATTCCAGTTTTACTTGTACTTAATATTCTATACATGCTCTTCTCTCCCCTTTACCCTTTATACCTTTCCAACTTTATTTGCTGCCATCTCTAAAGTATTATCAATATAAGTTACAAATTTTTGATTAGTTTCAAAATTTCTCATTACACTTATCATATCTACCATTTCATTCAATATATTTACATTTGAACTTTCTAAAAATCCTTGTTTTATATCAGGATTAATATAAGTTGGATTTTCAGTTGTAGTATAATAATTATCTCCTACTTTTTTAAGCTGAGTATAATCAGCAAAATCAGCTATAGCAAGCTTTTGTGCTGCTTGACCATTAATAACTAAATTATTTTCAGAATCTAATACATATTCTGAACCACCAACATATATTGGTTCTAAAGCTCCAGTAGCATTATTTCTTCCTAATACCTGATGCCCTGAAGTATTTACTAAATAACCTTGGTTATTTACTTTAAATTGACCATCTCTTGTATATTTTACTCCATCAGAAGTTTGAATAGCAAAAAAACCATTTCCATTAATACCAAAATCGCTTTTCTTACCTGTTTCCTTTAAATCACCTTGTTCAAAGTTTGTATTTACTTCATCCATTGCCACTCCAAAACTCATTTTGCCAAGTTTTTTAGTAGTATAAAGGTTTTTTCCAACCTTTTGTTGATTTTGAAGTAAAACTTCATCAAAGCTTTTAGTAATTAATGAATCTTTCTTATATCCCGTCGTATTGGCATTTGTCATGTTATTTACAACATTTGCTTGTTGATTTTCTGTTGCAATCATACCTGATACCGCAGTGTATAAACTTCTTATCATTTAATTCTCATCCCTTTCAAAGATTGATTTACATTCACTGTTATAATGCATACCCATATCTCTGGCTTTTTCTTCAATCTGAGCATCTGTCATAGAGCTTTTATATTTATATCCAAACATTAGTACTACACCTAAAATTAGCCCTATACCTACACCTAGTAATATTTTACTATCACATAAAAAACCAAATAATTTTTTTACTTTTTGAATAATCCTTTTACTAATTGTACTTCCCCCTTGCCAAGTGAAAGCTTCTCACAAATCTGATCTTCATTAAGTCCCATATCTAATAATTCTTTTATCTGCTGTGTTTTATTTTTAAATCTTATATCATTAATAACTCCATTTTCTGTTGTTAAAAGATAGTCCTTTTCATTTTTCTTATCAGATTCTATTTTAGAATTTTTCACATCTTTAAAATTATCGTCTTTTACACTTGTTTCCTTTAGTTCTAATATTTCTTGCTGCAATTCTAAAAGACTTTCTGCCATTTCTTTTCTAAGCTCAACAATCTTCATATCAATATCAGTTAAATCATTTTTTTTATTATCATAAACATTAGAAAAAGAACCTTTATTCTTTTTTAAGGCTTGATAATTGACTACTATAAGTATAATTCCTATTAATATAATTAATAACGGCATTTTCTAAACCTTCTTTTACATATAATTCATTGCTTTCATTTTTTCTCTTAGCTTACGTATAGCTCTACTATGAAGTTGACATACTCTAGATTCAGATACATTAAGTACTTTACCTATTTCCTTTAATGTTAACCCCTCATAATAATAAAGATTAAGCACTGTTCTATCTTTATCTTTTAAGCTTTCAATAGCTTTTGCTAATATTTCAACTTCTTCTTCTTTTTCATAGCATTGTTCAGGGCTTGGACTATTTTTATCCTCTATAATTCCCATTACAGTCATATCTTCACCATCTGAAAATATTACATCTTCAAGAGACACTACTGAAATATAATTTATGTAATTTTCAATTTCACCTATTTCACTTTTAGTTAAATTCATATACTCAGCAATTTCATCAGTTGATGGTTCTCTAAAAAGTTTCTTTTGTAAATTTTCTATGGCTTCATTATATCGATTTAATTTATCCATTGCCCCCTTAGATATTGGTCTATTCTTTCTTATTTCATCTATTATAGAACCTTTTATTCTTATTGAAGCATATGATGAAAACTTCATTCCTTTTGTTTCATCATATTTAGAAATTGCATCCATTAATCCTATCATTCCATAACTAACAAGATCTTCGTATTCCATATATTTATTCTTACCCATACTTACACGTGATGCAATATACTTTACAAGTGGTATGTATTTTGTTACTATTTGTTCTTTTCCTTCTACAATATCAAGAGTGGTCATTGACTTTTCCTCCTATATAAACCTTTATAAATTTTCTCTTTGTCTTCTCATTACCAAAATACTTCTTGAACAATTTTATCTCGCTTACTTTCCCCTAATTCATTAAATTCTATCCCATACATATATTCTTTTGAATCTATTTTTTCTATTCTTACTACTTGACTATATATCTCTAGTTCTCCCTTAACAGTCATAATCTTAACAAGCAATTTCTCGTTTATCTTGAATTCTTCATTACATTTAAACTTAATACCCCCACCGCTTAAATCTAATGCTATAGCTTTTTTCCATTTATCTTCACCATGTTTCTTATATTCTATGTCCTTAACTACAGGAACTCTAACATAATTTCTTCTTTGAACTTTCCTTAAATTATATGGTTTTGATAATATGTACATTGGAACATTATCCGCTTTATTTTTTCCTGTTATCTTCGCATCAAATTCAAAAAACTCTCCTCTATCAGTACAATACCCAAAACTTAATTCTTCACCTATATCTACAAGCAAATATTCACCTTTATTTACAGGAATACTTATGCAAAAATTTTCTTCTAACTTATCTTGAATATTATACTTATAAAGACTCTTTTCATAACTAACAACAACTATATCATTTACATTAAGATTAATTTTCTTCATTAGTTCCTCCCTAAGAAAAGAGATTAAATAACTTTTTAAACAATCCTTGAGCTCCTATTTTACTTTCTGATTTATCTCCCAAAATTTTATCAGCTATAACCTCCATAGACCTTGCAGCTTCTGAATGTGGATATGCAACAACCAGCGGAATTTGTTGCCTTACTCCTTGCACTAGTTTTCTATCATCGGCTATATTTCCTAAATACTCTACTCTTAGTGATAAAAACTTATTTACTGCTCTCTCAAATTTGTTAAATGTCTCTATTCCTTCTGCTTCTGTAAAAGTTTTATTCACTATAACCTTAGCTTTATCTTTAATTTTAAAATGATCGGTAGCTTTAATCAAACTATAAGCATCAGTCAATGATGTTGGTTCTGGTGTAGTTACTACTATTACTTCTTCAGAACAAGAAATAAAAGCTAGTACACTTCTATTAATTCCAGCACCTGTATCCATTATAATATAGTCAAACTCATTTAAATTTTCTAATTTTCTTAAAAAAATCTCTCTTTCACTATCTTGAAGGTCTTCAACTTGATTTAATCCTGAACCTCCAGGAAGCAACTTAACTCCCTCTGGTCCTTCAATTATTATTTCCTCAATTTCTCTTCCTTTAAGTACATCAAAAATATTAAACTGTGGAAAAACCCCCATTAAGACATCATCATTTCCCATTCCTATATCGGCATCAAATATTAACACCCTTTTTCCCCTTCTTTGGAGAATTATTGCTAGATTAACTACAAAATTACTTTTCCCTACTCCGCCTTTACCTGAAGTAACAGTAATTATTTTGGTTTTCTTACTAGTGTTTTCTATACTTTCTTCACCATTAACTAACTTTCTTAATCTTTCTGCTTGATCTAGCATAATGATTCCTCCCCAAAGATAAACCTAACAATTTCATCTTTATTTGGATTTCTAATATCATCTGGAACATTTTGTCCTGTTGTAATATATCTAATAGGCTTATTAGATAACTTTTCAATATTATAAAGCGCTCCGTAAACAGAAGTTTCATCTAACTTAGTTACTATTATATCATTATAATTCAGTTCTTTATATCCTTTTAAGATAATATTTATATCCTTATTTTTTGTTATTGCACTAACTACTAGACTTACACAATCTGGCTCTGCTTTTTCTATAAAAGCTCTAAGTTCTGAAATCTGCATAGAATTCTTACTACTTCTTCCTGTAGTATCTATTAAAACAACATCACAATCTTCCATAGACTTAACAGCTGCTTCCATTTCCTTAAGAGTTATTACAACTTTAAAGGGAATATTCATAATTTCTGCATATGTTTTAAGCTGTTCTACAGCACCTATTCTATAAGTATCTACTGTAATTAAACCTACCTTCTTTTTATCAATTAAAGATAACTTTCCAGCAAGCTTTGCAATAGTTGTAGTTTTTCCTACTCCAGTAGGTCCAACTAATACTACTTTTCCTTTTAGCTTAGTATTTATAATATTTATATCATCAAAAACTATTTTTTTCAAGGCAATATTAGGATCTTCACCTTCAGTCCTTTTTTTTATTTCATCATAAAATTCTAAATCAATATCTAATTCTTTCAATAAAGTTAGTATTTTATCTTCAGCATTATCTTTTTTAGTATTATTAACTACATCATTTAATAATTTTTTCATTTCATTCATCTCATTTTCAAGATGAACCATATTTGAATTAGTACTACTATCTTTATTTATACTAATCTTAGGCTCACTACTACTTTGTGCTTTAGACATAATCTTTTTCAAATTTTCTATTGAGCTATTTAAAGAATCAGAATTTTCTTCTTTTCTTATACTCGGCTTTTGATTATTCATAGATAAATTTTCAACGGCTGCAGTAACCTCTATCATCTTTCCCGAAAAGAAGCCAGCAATACCTGGCTTTCTAACTTTTCTTTGACTAATAATAACTGCATTTTTTCCAAGTTCATATCTAATTCTAGTAAGAGCTTCATTCATATTATTTGCTGTATACTTCTTAATTACCATTTTATATTGATACAACTCCTTCAGTTCTTATTTCAACATCATTAGGTACTTCATTTAATGATATTACCATCACATGTGGAAATGCCATTTCAATTAATTTTCTAAATACACATCTTATATTTGGAGATACTAATACTACTGGTTGATTGTTAAAGAAATTAACTGATTCAGTAACATTTTGTAAACTTCTAAATATACGTGTTGTTGTATCAGGATCAATTGCTGGGAATGAACCCTGCATTGATTTTTGTATGTTAGATGCAATAAGTTCTTCTATATTAGGATCTAAAGTTATAACAGTTATTGCTCTCTCTTCATTTATGATTTGATTACAGATAGTTCTTCCTAGTGCAAATCTAACATATTCAGTTAACAATTCTATGTCCTTTGTATTTCTTGAGTTATCTGCTAAAGATTCCATAATAGTTACCATATCTTTTATTGGAACCTTTTCTCTTAATAGGTTTTGTAAAACCTTTTGTAATTCCCCAATTGTCATTAAATCAGGAATTAATTCATCAACAACAGCACTATATTTTTCTCTTGTACTATCTACTATTAACTTAACTTCTTGTCTTCCAAGTAATTCATATGAATGATCCTTAATAGTTTCAGTTAAGTGTGTAACCATAACAGTTGTTGGATCAACTACTGTTAATCCCTTAATTTCTGCTTCTTCTCTTTGATCTTTATTTATCCAAACTGCTGGAAGCTTAAATGTAGGTTCTATAGTTCTTATTCCTCTCATATCTGAATTTTCACCAGTTGGATCCATACATAAAAGCATATTTGCCATAAGTTCAGCTGAAGCAACTACTGTTCCTCTTATCTTTATAACATATTCATTTGTCTTCAATTGAAGATTATCTCTAATTCTAATAGGTTGAACTACTATACCCATTGAAATTGCACACTGTCTTCTTACGGAAGCAATTCTTTGAAGTAAATCCCCTCCATTAGTTTCATCAGCAAGAGGAATTAATCCATATCCAATTTCAACTTCCATAGGCTCTACTGAAATTAAATTCATAACATTTTCAGGTTCTGTACGTTCTACCTCAATAGCTTCATTCTCTTCCATAACAGCTTCAAGTTTTTTCTTATTCTTTTCTTCTTTATTTAATAAGTAAGCTAATGACCCTGTTGCTGCTGATGCTAAAAGAAAGGGAAGCTTTGGCATACTTGGTATTAAAGCTAATAAGAACATAATAACACTTGCTATACCACATGCCACTGGGAATGAAGTTAATTGATTTGCTAATGTCTTACCAAAGTTATCTTTATTACCTGATCTAGTAACAATAATACCTGATGCAGTTGAAATTAGTAAAGCAGGAATCTGCCCAACTAAACCATCACCTACAGTAAGCTTTGTATAGGTCTGAGCAGCTGTAGCAGCATCCATACCACGCATCATAACACCAATAACTATACCTGCAATAATATTAATTGCCGTTATTATTAAACCAGCAATGGCATCCCCTTTAACGAACTTAGATGCACCATCCATAGCTCCATAAAAATCTGCTTCTGATTGAAGATCTGCTCTTCTTTCTTTTGCAGTAGCTTCATCTATAATTCCTGAGTTAAGATCTGCATCTATACTCATCTGTTTACCTGGCATTGCATCTAATGTAAATCTTGCTGATACTTCTGCAACTCTTCCTGCACCATTTGTAATAACTATAAATTGAATAATAACAATAATCAAAAATATAATTATACCAACTACATAATTTCCCTTAACAACGAAATCACCAAAGGCAGTAATTATTTTTCCTGCATCTGCTTCCGTTAATATTAATCTAGTCGAAGATACATTAAGTGCTAATCTAAAAAGTGTTGTAATAAGTAGCAACGTAGGAAATATAGATAATTGTAAGACATTTGTTGTAAACATAGTAATAAGTATTATTACTATAGCTAATGTCATATTTAATGCCAATAATACATCAAGCAGCGCTTTAGGTAATGGAATAATAATCATTAAAATAATTCCAATTACAGCAAAAGCAACTACTATATCAAGATTATTTTTAATATCAAACTTTTTATTATCAGTTGCCAAATTAATCCCATCCTTCACAATACTACACATTTATTTATTAATTTTTAAGTTTATATACCATAGCTAATATTTCTGCCACTGCCTCATACATGTCTTGTGGTATCTCTTGGTCCAATTCAACCTCTTTAAACATCATTCTAGCTAGAGGCTTATTTTCAATTATAGGTACATCATTTTCTTTTGCTATTTCTTTTATCTTTAAAGCAATTAAATCTGCACCTTTTGCTACAACTTTTGGAGCTCCTGTGACTCCTTCTTCATACTTAAGAGCTATTGCCAAATGGGTTGGGTTTGTTATAACAACCGTTGCATCTGGCACCTCAGCCATCATTCGTCTTGTAGCCATTTCTCTTTGCTTTTGCTTAATCTTACCTTTAATTTTAGGGTCCCCTTCCATCTGCTTATACTCTTCCTTTATTTCCTGTTTACTCATTCTCATGTCCTTTTGATTAAATTTATATTGTACAAAGTAATCCAAAACAGCAATTACTACTAAAATAAGCGAAATACGACTGAATATTCCCAGTATAATTTTTTTTATATTCTCCCCTAAAGAAGGTAAGTAAGAATTCGATATTTGTAATATGGAGTTATAATTATCCTTTACATAATTGTACCCTATATATGTCAAGATGCTTACAACCGCCACATTTTTTAAAAGATCTGCAGCACTTCTTTTAGAAAACATATTCTTGAATCCATTTATAGGATTTAGTTTTCCAAGTGAAGGTTTAAGACCCTCTCCTGTAAGTATAAAGCCAGTCTGCATTAAACTAGCTGTTATTCCAGCAATCATAATAGGTACAGTTACAGGCAGTACACATGTTAAACTTTGAATAATTATCTCTTTAAATATAGGACCAAGATCACTAATACTGATATCACCATACATTCCATGCTGTAACGTTTCTAACATATAGCTCTTCATATTTCCTACTATATAAGTACTAAAAGCTAATATAACAATTGTACATGTAAGCATTGTTAAGGCAAGACCTACATCTTTACTTCTAGGAACTTGTCCTTTTTTCTTCGCATCAGCTTTTCTCTTTGGTGTTGCTTCTTCTGTCTTATCTCCATCATCTGCAAAAACAATAAATAACGAAGCTGCAGGAAGACTTTTTAAAATAGTCTCTAACATATCTGGAATCATGTTTACTGCTGAAAGAAATAACTTTACAAGTATAGGTAAAAATACTGTAAAACTTATTAATCCAACTACAATCCTTACAGGCATTCCTAATATCATAACATTGATAGTTGGAACACTTCTAGATATTAATGACATAGTCAAATCTGTTATTACAGCAATCAACATAATTGGTAATGCAATCCTTACACCTATAATAAAAAATTTTATAAAGCCTTGAAGCATTATATAAAAATTATCTGTAAATACTATTGACTGTCCCACTTTAACAATATTAAAACTTGCAGTTAAACATTTTATAAGTATATGATGTCCATTTGCAACAAAAAACATTACTGCTGCAATATAATAAGACATTGTTCCTAATAATGTTGATTGAGTATTTGAATTAGGATCTACCATATTCATCATGGAAAGTCCTAATTGCATATCCATAAATCCACCTGCTGCTTTAACCACATTAAATAGTAAATTAATTATAACCCCTAAAACAGCTCCAGTCATAACTTCATTAATTATAGACATTGCTAATGAATAATTGCTATCAATAGATAAAATTACTGAACTATCGATAGTTGAAGTAATAAAATATGCAATTATCATAGCTAAAGCAACTTTAAAAACATTAGGTGTTCCTTTAGGATAAAATATTCCTACTAATAAAAAGAATGTTGACAATCTCAAAAACACTAAAAATAATGCAAGAAAGTAGGCTGTATCCACCATACTGCACTACCTCCTATGTTGAAATTTTTATAATGAGTTCAAATATTCTTTCTGTAAAACTCATTAAATTATGTAACATCCAATTTCCCAAAAGAATCCCAATGACAGCAGCACCTAAAACCTTAGGTACAAATGTTAATGTTTGTTCCTGTATTTGTGTTGTAGCTTGTAATATACTTATTAAAAGTCCTATAACCATAGCTGTAGCAAGTATTGGTGCAGAAACTTTTACTGCTGTCACTACACCTTCCTTAACTATTCCTATTACTAAACTTTCACTCATAACCTCTCACCTCTAACTAAAACTCATCACCAGTGATTTTACTAATAAATGCCATCCATCAACCATTACAAATAATAATAATTTAAATGGAAGTGAAACCATTGCTGGTGGTAACATCATCATTCCCATAGACATTAGTACACTACCTACTACTATATCAATAAGAATAAATGGAAGGTATAATAGGAAACCAATTGAAAATGCTGTTTTTAATTCACTAATTGCAAATGCAGGTACTAATATGTAAAATGGAACATCTTGTTCTGTCATTTCACTTGTATCTTCTCCTGACAACTCTACAAATAATTCTAAATCTTTTTGTCTAGTTTGTAATAATAAAAATTCTCTAAGAGGTTTTCCACCTTGTTCAATAGCTTCTTCTTGAGTAATAGTATTGTTCAAATACGGTTTAATCGCATTCTCATTTATTTGACTATATACCGGCTGCATAATGAATAAAGTTAAGAATATAGCTAGTCCGGTTAAAATTTGACTCGGAATTGATTGAGCAGCTCCAAGTGCAGTTTTTAAGAATGAAAAAACCACTACTATTCTTGTAAATGAAGTTACCATTATAATTATAGATGGCAGTAAACTCAAAACTGTGAAAAATATTAATAGTTTTATATTTGAAACATAATCATTTGAAGTTCCTGATCCTCCTACATCTATATTAACACTAGGTAAATCAACAGTTGTAGGTGCTGCATTTGCTACTACGCCGCTAATTCCAACTATAATAATGGAAAACAGAAACATTAATATCCAATTATTTCTCTTCTTCATCACGATCTTCCTTTAATTTTATTTTGCTCATAAGTAAATTAACTTTTTCCTTTGAAGAACTTAAAATTTTCTCATAAACCTTGCTCATTTCATCAAGTGATTGTTGTTTTTTACTTTCAATTTCTTCAATTTCTTCTTTTGTTATATCTTTAAGTTTTTCTGTATGTCCCGACGAAGTTAACATGACCATACCTTCATTTCCAATTCGTAATACTACAATAAAACTATCCTTAGATAATTGAGTTTTTTCAATAATTTTTATATATTTACCGCCTGTAGTTACTTTCATTCCTTTTCCTAAATACTTAAAGGTTACCCCCATTAAGCACACAATTATAATCAAAGAAACTACAAACTTAATTATATCATAAAAACCCATTTTACACTTTCTGAACTACAAAGCCAGTACCATCTTCACCTACTAAATAAACATCTAATATTGTTCCATTCTCTAGAATATTATTAAGTGTATCAATTAATCCTTGCTTTAGCTCATATTCTTTACTAACGCTAAAATCATCTGCTGTCTTTGATTTTAAATACCAAAGAGATGCATCTTGAAGATTTATTTTTTTCTTATCTAATTCTGCAAGTAAATCTTCATTTGCCGAATCATAAGATAAAGTTAATGAAGTTTTTAAATAACTTCTTCCACCTGCGCCGCTTAAATTTAATGTTGTATTACTTAATAACGGATAATCTATTGGTTCAATTTTAACTTCTTTATTTCCATTCTTCTGCATATACATATATACACCTCCGACGGTACCTACTCCTACTACTACAAGTATAAGTACTGCTAAGATTATAAATTCACCCTTCTTTTTCCCTGAATTCTCTTGTGCTTCATCTTTTTGTTTATTTTTTCCCATTATAAAATTTCTCCTTAGTTTATTTCCTTAATTTATTCCATAGTTATTCTTTATCTGCACGAATTAATATATTTACCCTTCTATTTTGTGCTCTATTTTCATCTGACGTATTAGGTACTAACGGTTGATACTCTCCATATCCTGCCGCTGAAAATCTAGCTGCATTTAAATGCTTGGCTTCTATAAAATATCTAACAACGCTTGTTGCTCTATTAGTAGATAGTTCCCAGTTAGATTTATATTCTGATGTATTTATAGGCACATTATCTGTATGCCCCTCAACTTCAATATTATTAGGCAGATTTGCAAGTAAGTAGCTTATTTGATCAAGAATAGCTTTAGAATTATCCTTTAATTCAGCTTTTCCTGTTTCAAAAAGTACACTATCCTTTAATTGAAGATTGACTCCATCTTCATTTGGTATTACTTTTATACCATCTGAAAGATTATTCTTTTCAACAAATTCCTTAACTTCTTCATATGTTTTTTCAGCAGCATCTATTACTTTTGACTCTTCACTAGATTCTACTTTAGATTCTCCTCCAACTAAAGGAACTTCTCCATCATATAAATTATACTGTAGTATTGAATCAGCTGCTTTTCCTGACATTACTTCATTAAATGCAGCTGAAATTTGTTGAAGTTTAGCTTCATCTAATGTAGACATTGAATATAGTAAAACGAAAAATGTCATAAGTAGTGTTACTGTATCTGCATAGGTATCAAGCCAAGTTGCTCCACCTTCTTCAGCTTTCTTCTTCTTTCTTGCCATAGATTATGCAACTCCTTCACTGTTTTCAGAATTACTTTCTAGGTATTTAAGTCTTTCAGCTGGTTCTAAATAAGTAATTAACTTTTCTTCAACAATTCTTGGATTTACACCAGATTGAATTGCTAAAATACCTTCAACCATCATTTCCTTCATACCAATTTCTTGTTCATTCTTTTTAGCCAAGTTTGCTCCTATTGGATTAGCAAAAAGGTTAGCTAATAATGAACCATAGAAAGTAGTAATTAAGGCTGTACCCATACCACTAGCAATAGTTGATGCATCTGAAAGATTTTGAAGCATCTGAATTAACCCTATAAGTGTACCTAACATACCAAAACCTGGTGCATATCCTCCCCAAGTAGTAAACATACCAGCACCCTTTGAGTGTCTTTCATCCATTGCTTGAATTTCAAGATCTAATATTTCCTTTATTGTTTCAGGTTCTATACCATCTACAACCATTTGAAGACCTTTCTTTAAAAACTTATCCTCTAATTGATTTATCTCATCTTCAAGAGATAGTAACCCTTCTCTTCTTGCCTTTTTAGATAAATCTGCAAACTGAGTAATAACTTCCTTAGTAGAATTTTGTTCTTCTTTAAATGCTTGTCCTATTAACGTCCCAAATTTTTTGAAGGTATCCATAGGATAAGTCATACAAACTGCTGCTAGGGACCCTCCAATTGTTATAGCAATTGAAGAAGCACTCCAGAATATCTTTATACCTCCATCACCAGTTGCCATACTTACTCCTAGTAAAAGAACTCCAGCTAATAGTCCTATTGCCGTTAAAGCATCCGTTTTTTTCATTTTACTGCCTCCTAAAACCTACCACTAAAAATTCTTTTCTTGTATCTTATAACTTCATCTTTTACTTCATCGATACTTTCAAGAACCAGGTATTTCTTTCCATTAGTTAATGTTATGAGTGTTTCAGGAACTTCCTCTACTTTTTCAATATGCTCAGCATTAAGAATGAACTCCTTATTATTCATTCCTGTTACTTCTATCATAATAATCCCCCTTACACTATAGTCTTTTATTTATTAAGTGTACAGGATTAATTTTACAATCCTGTACATCTTATAACTCATAAATTTCAATTTATCTTATTTTTATCTCTTTAAGTTAATTATTTCAGTTAATATATCATCACCTGTAGTAATCATCTTAGCCGCACCTTGGAATGCCTTAGTTGTAGTAATCATATCTGTAAATTGTTCAGCTAAATCTACATTAGACATTTCTAAGTAACCTGATAACATATCTGCATAAGCTGCACTGTTATCATCACCTGTTGTTCCTATACCACTCATTACTGTAGCATTTCCTGAGTTAGGTGATACACTATAAAGATTTCCTCCATCGCTAACTAAACCTGCTGGATTTGAGAAACTTGCTAATGCTATTTGTCCAAGAGCTGCAATTGTTCCGTCATCTAATGTTGCTGTTATTATACCCTTTGAAGATATTGAATAAGATTTAACTGCAACTTCTATTCCATCAGCAGATCTTACTTTTTCAGGAATTTTTAAAGTCTTTAATGAACCATCATATGAATATACATCTGTTGAAGCACTTACATAATTAATAGTTCCATCTTCTGCTATACTTTGAACTGAAGTACCACCTTCAACCTTTTTATTAGCTTCTGTTTGACCACTTAAATTTAAAAGTGAGCCTTGACTGCTTTCTTCAACCTTTACAGAAACATCTGAACCAAATGTATTTGTCAATTGCTTATTTAATACATCACTAACATCTTCAGCAGTGACTGCACCAGCTGTTACAAAATCACCATTGATAGTAATTACCTTTGACTTTGTATCAACTTTAGCTGTTAATGGTGTTCCTGGAGAAGCTGTACCTACTTGAATTGTATATCCATTTAATGTAGCTCCTGTTTTTCCTTGTGGTGTAAACTTTAATCCTAAACCTGACTCAGCACTTGCTTGTTTAAAATCAGTACCACCTGTGATTTTATCTGACTTTAAATTAGTTAATGATTGATTTGCTGAAGAACCAACAGTAAAATTTAATCCCCCAATCTTTCCACTTAATTCATTATTAAGTGCATTTTGTAAGGCTGTAACATCTACTGCTCCACTACTAAAGAAATTTCCATTAATTATTACTGAATTTGAAGCATCGTCAAACCTTACAGTTGGATCACCTGTTTTACTTGTTTCACCAATTTTAAACTTTAATCCTTTAAGTGTCTTTTCTATATCAGCGGCATCAGCACTCTTAGCTATATCTCCAGTACTTGGGAAGTTTATTTGTAACCCAGCTATATTTATATAAGGAACGCTAGAATTAATACCATCATTATTAAATTGTACAGACTTATCTGAAGAATCCTTACTAAATGTTCCTGTTAAATGGAAGTGTAGAATATCTCCGTCCTCATCAGCTCTCTTCTTAATTGCCTCATTAATACTATTTATATCCATAGTATCAAAATCTCCGCTAATTGTTATCATTCCATTTGCAGAGCTAACATTAATATTTTTTGCTCCCTTTGAGTCTTCAAATTTTAATAGCATATTATTTAATTTTGCTCCATAATCATCAACAACAACTTGACAACCCATTACTGAACCTGCAGCAGTAACTGTTTTTGCCAAAGTAAAATCTGGAGTAGATTTTTTAAGTCCTGTTATATCTGATGATACCTTTCCTGTAACATTTTCAACAATATCTGTATCTGATATTTTAGCATCAATTGCAGCTTTATTTATTGCTTCTGCAATGGCATCACCTGTAATACTTCCATCCATAAAGTTACCATATAGGAATATATCATCTCCAATTACACTAGCCTTTACTCCACCAACCTGAGTTAAGCCACTTGGATCTGCTGTTGATAAGTTACCAACTCTTATTGTTTTCTTATTAGCTGCAGCTGTTTCAGTAAAGTTTATATTATATCCTAGAACTGATACTGAACCTGGAGCTGTTGCATCTGTTCCGCCTTCAAAAGCCTTTGATTCTATATCACTTATTTTAGGAATTGTTCCTGATACATTTACTGATTGAGAAATACCCTTTGCTAGTAATTCTGCATTTATTGCTTTTTTAATTTGGTCAGCTCCTAATGTACTTGTTGTTGAAAAATCTCCATTAATTGTTAATATCTTATTATTACCTGTACCAGATAAAGATGCTGAAGTTGGTGTTCCAGAACCTATTGTTCCTAATTGAATTGTAACTCCATTTAACTGAGTTCCTGCGCTAAATGAGAAATTTAATCCTCCTAATTTAACTCCATCAGCTGGTGATTTAGCAGTAGCTGCTTGACTATTATCATCGTTAGTTAATGAATAACCTAAAACTCTATATCCATCAGTAGTTAAAAGATTTCCTTCATTATCTAAAGTGAAAGAACCATCTCTTGTATAGCTTATTGAAGCTCCTGATGCAGATAAAGAAGTTTCATTAATTGCATGTGAACCAGCTTTTTGACTTACTTCTATTGCACCATCTCCACTTATTACTGGACCTGTACTTACCATAAAATATCCATTTCCATCAAGTCCTAAATCTAGATTTCTTGATGTTGATTGCATTGACCCTTGAGTCATTATTCTATCTATACTTGAAAGCTGAACTCCAAGTCCTACTTGCTTTCCATTAATTCCACCTTTAGTTGTTGAACCAGCTTGAGCACTTGATGAGCTTTGACTTAATAAATCTGAAAAAGTTGCTCTTGAAGATTTAAAACTTGTTGTATTAACATTTGCTATATTGTTACCTATAACATCAAGCTTTGTTTGGTTTACCTTCATTCCACTTATTCCTGAATACATTGATCTTAACATAATTTTTGACCTCCATAAATTTCATAATTATCTACTTCTGTCATTCAGCAGATTTGGGCTTTCCTTCATTTAGGTCCAGCCCTATAGTAAAACAACACTATCTATATTTGTAAACACATTACTTTCTGCTCTGTCTTTATCTACTGCTGTTATTACTGTTTTGTTCTCAATACTTGCAATTAGTGCTACATTTTTGTATACCATCACTGAGTTTTTAGCACCCTTTTCTTCTGCTAACTTAAAACCTTTTTCTATATTTTCCATATCATTTTCAGAAAATCCTATTTCGTTTATTCTTTCTGCAGCATGTTTTGATAAAATATACCCGCTATTTTTATCTAATGTTTTATTTAATACATCTTTAAAACTACTTCCATTTGTAGAACTCATATTTTTAGATGTTGAAAAATTCTGAACTCCCCCTATATTTCCAACTGTATAAGCTCGTCCATTAATTATTCTATAGCCCATATTTATCTCACCTATCTCTTATTACAAGTTTCACCATTTTTTTTATTTTTCTCATTATTTTACCATTTCCCCTACTTTAACTACTGTATTGTAGCTATAAGATTTAACTTCTCCATCTTTTGTTTTAACATTAACTTTTACTTCTCCATTTTCTTTAACAACTCCAACTACAGTTCCTTTTATCGGATTTTTATTAGTATCTACTTCAGATAGTTCTACTTCCTTATTCATAAAAGAAGAAGCTAGTAAAAACGAAGTTGTTCCATTAATACTTGTTAATGGTGGAATAGAATAATCATCTACCTTAACAACACTTACAACATTATCTATATCAAAATCTTTGTAAGTATTAGTTCCATCTTCATTAACTAATAATGTAATTGTAGTTGATGAACCAAGCTTGTTTACTGCATAACATATACCTGTTATCTGATTATTATTTGCATCAGTATTGCTTACAGTTATACCTTTACCAACTAAATCTCTATTAGAGTTATCTGTCATAGTTTGATTAAGGTTTTGCATCTGTTCAAGTGCTGAGAATTGTGCAAGCTGTGATACATATTGAGTTGAATCAACATCCTGTGTTGGATCTTGATTTGCAAGTTCAGCAGCTAATATAGTTAAAAATGAATTTTTATCAAGAGTATCTCCTGATTTAGTAATCTTAGTCCCTTTATCAGTTGCTGCCATACCTGAGTAATCTTTAATTGTTAAATTAGTTGTTGCCATTTTAGCCCTCCTATACCAATAAGTTTAATGAATTTAAATCATACATATCATCTTCTGACTCTTCATCTTCAGTAATAATTCCATTACTCATAAAGTTTCTTCTATTTCCTTTACTTTCATTCTGTCTGTCAAATGAATTTGAAAATTCACCATCTTTAAAGAAAGTTGTATCTTCTTCATATAAAGATATATTTACATCATGAATCTTGATGTTTTGCTCACTTAACTGATTCTTAATATCTGAAGATTGTTGAACTAATAAACCATATGTTTCCTTAGATGTTGCTTTCATATGAAGCTTCATTGCTCCATCTTCTTCTACTAATCTAATAGTTATTTCTCCTAGATTACCTGGGTTTACTTTAACTATCATTTCTCTTACATCATTAGAAGACATATATTTAACATCTTGAATAATATCCTTTGCTATGCTATTAGCATTCACTACTTCTTTTACTTCTGTAACTGTACCATTTACATTATTAACTATAGTATTTGTAGTAAACACAGGTACTGAGTTTTTATCATCATTAAGGATAGATTCTAATACTTTATTGTCTTTTGAATCATTTGAATCTCCTGACTTTTCATTAGCATTACCAGAATTCTCATCAGCAATATTTTTATAAACATTATTTAAACTGCTATTTTCAAGACTAAGTTCTTCACCTTTTTTATCAGTAGAATTTAATAATTCATCTAACTTATTTTGAATAGGTGCTAAAACCTTCCCTTGCTCTGAATTATCATTAAGTCTTTCTGCTGCTTCATTTACTAACTCCTTTATAAGTTTTAAATCACCAGCATTTATCTCATCATTTTCATTAACAGCTTCTAAAGCACTTAACAAGTTACTAAATATGTCATCTGACTTTGCTAAATTTTCCGAAACATTATTATTAATTAAGTTTGAATTTAAAAATTCATCAAAATTTATTCCAAGTAATTCAGTAAATTTATTCATTTCTTCAGAACTAATATTATTATCTTTATTTAATAATTGTGTAATCATCTTTAGAAGTTGCATAATATCATCGGTACTTAACTTCTCTATTTTTTCTTCTAATTCTTCATCATCATTTTTAACTTCTTTTATATTTTTCTTTTTACTACTTACATCCACTTTGCTATCAGTTTTATTATTATACTTATAGCTAACTTTTTTTAGAGTATCACCAAAGACATTAGAATCATTTGAAGTTTTAGGATTCTTCTTATTATAATCGTCTACAGAATCCTTAGAGACAATATTCATGCTATCATCATTCTTAGACTTTTTAATTGATAAATTATTTTGCTTAGATTCAACTGCTTGTACATCGGCTATTGATTGAACATTAGATACCATACTTATCATTTTTATTCACCCCCTTTCAAATTTCTCATATATGCATAAAGTGCAAATTCATCAAGATTATTTTGTTCTATTCTTTCTTGTTCCTTAACAAAATTTGCATACTGTTTTTCTTTAAGTGTCTCAACAGTTTTTCTATCTATCTGTTTTTTCTTAAGATCTCTTCTTCTTACTTCAAGTTCTCTTTCACGAGCTTTTAACTCTTTTTCTTTTTCTTTTATTCCTCCTTGAAGTGCAAATAGATAACGTCTTTTTACTTTTTGATATACGACATCTTCTCCAGGTTTAATCCCTTTATAATTTTCATATTGATTTTTTAGTGAATTAAGTTCATTTTCTGCTTTCAGTTTATTACTTTGACTTTCAGAAAATAATCTTTTACTCTCTTCTTCCTTTTCTTCTCTTAATTCTAAAACTTTCTGTAAGCTGAATTTATACCCTTTTCCCATATTTTATATCCTCGTCTATTTCCCAAACATTGAAATCAATGTATTTATGCTGTCATCAAAAACAGATTTTTCATCTATACCTTGTTTCAAAAAATTATTTATTGGTTCATTGTAATTTATAGCAGTATCTATTTTTTTACTGCTTCCTCTTACATATGCACCTATATTTATCATATCTTCTGCATCCTTATAAGTTGCAAGTAAGTCTCTTGCATAAGAAGCGGCCTTTTTATGCTCATCTGATGCTATTTGAGACATAAGTCTACTTACACTATTTAATATATCAATGGCTGGATAATGATTCTTATGTGCTAATGATCTAGATAATACTATATGTCCATCTAAAATACCTCTAACAGCATCTGCTATTGGTTCATTAAAATCATCACCATCAACTAAAACTGTGTAAAAGGCTGTTATTGAACCTTTATCTGATGTACCTGCTCTTTCCATTAATCTTGGAAGCTTTGCAAATACTGAAGATGTATATCCCTTTGTTGCAGGTGGCTCACCTATAGCTAGTCCTACCTCTCTTTGAGCCATTGCAAATCTTGTAACAGAGTCCATCATTAAAATTACTTTCTTTCCTTGATCTCTAAAATACTCTGCTATAGCAGTAGCAGTTAATGCTCCTTTAAGTCTTATTAAGGCTGGCTTATCAGAAGTTGCGCATACAACTACTGACTTTTTCATACCTTCCGGTCCTAAATCCTTTTCGATGAACTCAAGAACCTCTCTACCTCTTTCTCCTATTAGACTTATTACATTTACATCTGCATCTGCTTCTCTTGCAATCATACCTAAAGTTGTACTTTTACCAACACCACTACCTGCAAAAATACCTATTCTTTGACCTTCGCCTACAGTCAAAAATCCATCAACTGCTCTTATCCCCGTAGGCATTATGTCTTTAATTCTCTTTCTTCTTAAAGGATCAGGTGGATCATTGTCTAAAGCATATCTCATATGTCCCTTAATTTTAATATCATCATATGGATTGCCTAGTCCATCTAAAACCTTTCCCAAAAGATCATCTGAACAATTTACATCTAAAGGTCTTCTTTGAGGTATGACTTTGCATCCTTCTGAAATACCATTTACTTCATCTAATGGCATTAGCAAAACATTTTTATCTCTAAATCCAACTACTTCACAATTTATTGGTTCATTACTCTCATTATAAATTTTACAAAGTTCACCTACAAAGGCTTTAATACCTTCAACCTCAATAGTTAACCCTATAACTTTACTAACTTTTCCTTCAACATATATAGATGTAGTTTTCTGTATTTTACTATTTACTTCATCAAAATTTATATTCAATAATCTCTCACTCACTTCTACCCAAAAATAGCTTCTTCTAATTTTGCAAGGCCTATATCAATTCCGACCTCAACTTTTCCTGATGGTTTTTCAACACATATATTGCCTGGTTCTAAGTCATTATCTTCTATAACAAATATTTCCCCGAGAATACCGTATTTTTTCTTCCATCCTTCTATTCTAGTTTTTATACTATCTATATGAACCTCATTACACATTATGACAAAATTACTTTCGCCTCTAGACTGCTGAAAGGCTTCTTCTATCATACTATTTACTCCATCGTCTTTTAGAACTTCCCTATTCAGTATCTTTCTTGCAATATTAAATGCTAAATTAATAATTTCATCACTTTTATCCTGCATATATTTTTCATAATCAGCTTCTGCATTTGTAAGCATAGCTAAAGCTTTATTTTTTATATTTTTAGCTTCCGCCTCTGCCTTAGGTATAACACTTTGGATAGCTTCATTTTTACCATCTTCATATCCATTTTTTACACCTTGTGAATATCCTTTTTCATAAGCACTTTTTTCTACTTTCTCTGCATTTTTTAGCGCTTCTAATTTTATTCTTTCACTTTCTTTTTGTGCATCAGCTATTATATTTTTACCTATATTTTCATAGCTAGAAAGATATCTTCTCTTTTCTAAATCATCTTTAGATAATCTATCCTCACTAAGCTCCATAATATTAGGTACTGTATATTCAGTAGTAATAGTCTTTTCATTTCCATCTAATACATAATTCTTTTTTACAAGACTATAAGATGATTGCATCTTCTCCACCTCTTGAAATAATTATTTCTCCAGCATCGTCTAATCTTCTAATTATAGAAACAATATCTTGTTGTGCTTTTTCTACATCCATTAATCTTACTGGTCCTAAGAATTCCATATCTTCTTTTAATGAAGCTGCAGCTCTCTTTGATTGGTTTCTGAAAATAGCTTCACCAACCTCATCAGAACATCCCTTAAGTGCAAGAGCAAGTTCCTTAGCTTCAACTTCTCTAAGAATTCTTTGAATTGATGCATCATCAAGAGTAAGAATATCTTCAAATACAAACATAGAGCTCTTAATTCTATCTGCAAGTTCAGCATCTTCTCTTTCAAGACTCTCTGTAATATTCTTTTCAGTAGTTCTATCAACTTGATTTAATATATCTACTAATGTTTCTACTCCACCTAAGGAAGTCATTTCAGTTCTTACTACTGAAGATAATTTACTTTCTAAAACTTTTTCTATTTCCTTTATAACCATTGGTGAAGTATCTTTCATTGTAGCAATTCTAAAAGCCACTTCACTTTGTTTCTCCTCAGGAAGCTCAGCTACCACTTGAGCAGCCTTATCAGGAGGAAGATAACATAAAATTAAAGCAATAGTTTGAGGGTGCTCATATGCAATTACATTTAGAAGCTGATGAGCATCAGCCTTTCTTGCTATGGCAAATGGTCTATATTGTTGAGTAGCTTCAGAAACTTTTTCAAGTATTTCTGATGCTCTTTGTGTACCTAAAGCTTTAGATAAAAGTTCTCTTGCATAGTCCATTCCTCCCTCAAGTATATAATCTCTAGCTTTATTCATTTCCAAAAACTCATTTAATATGCTTTCTCTCTGTTCTGAATTGACAGATGTAATGTTAGCTATTTCATAAGTTATTTTTTGTATTTCCGATTCAGGTAATTTCTTTAATATAGCAGATGATGCATCTGGTCCCAAGGTTATGAATAAAACTGCTGCTTTTTGAATTCCTGTTAACTTTACATTTTCCCTAGTCAAGCTTTATCACCTCTCATTTTCCGCTAGCCATGACTTAACAATATCTGCAACTTGATCTGGCTTCTCTTTTGCATAGTTCTTAATTTCATTTTCTATTTGTGTTTGAGGATTTTCTATATCTAGCTCAATTGGCTTGTATTGTGTAGTATCATCAATTACTACATCTAAACTATTTTCTAATTCTTCATCCTCATCATCATCTTCTTTTCTTCTTCTAGCAAAAATAATTATTCCTGCAACTATTGCTAAAACTATAACTCCTGCAATAGCTCCCCACATAATCATTTTATTTCTCTTTTGGCTTGCTATTTGAGCATTAAATTCATCAACTTGTGCCTTAGCTTCATCTGATGCTGTTGTATCAAATGCCATTCCAACTAATGATATTTCATCACCTCTTGTTGTATCTATACCAATTGCAGATGCAACTGATTTTTCAAGTTGATCTCTAGTATCCGCTGGTAATGCCCCATCATCTATAAATATTGAAGCAGTCATTCTTTTGATTTCTCCAGGACTACTAATAATTGTTGATTCTGATTTTCCAGAATCATAATTAGTTGTTTGTTCCTCTTTACTGCTTGTTACTTTACCATCATCCTTTATTATTGTATTACTTAAGTTGTTATCTACAGTACTTCCACTATCTGTTGCTCCATCAGATGATGTACTTTGTTCCTTGCTTGTTTGTTGACTAACTATCACCTTATTTGGATCAATTGTTGTTGTAGTTGTCTTCTTAGAATCAAAATCCATATCCACATTAACAACTGCTGATACCTTTCCTTTTCCAACCACTGGTTCTAGTAGACTTACAATAGCATTAGCATACTTTTCTTCGCTTTGAGTCTCTAACTGTTTATTTGATTGAATTGAATCTGAACTTACTGTTCCATCTCCTGAATCACCAAGGTTTAATCCATCACTTAATAAATTCATATTGCTATCAATAACTTGAACATTTTGTTCTGGTATATCTTCAGTTGCTGCTGAAACCATTGCCACTATAGATTTAACCTGTTCCTTTGTTAGTGTTTTTCCTGGTTTCAATTTAAGAATTACAGCAGCTGAACCTTCTGTTGCATTTTTTACAAAAACTGAATTTTCTGCTTCTGTTATATGAACTCTTGCAGACTCTACTGCATCAAGACTCTTTATTGATTTTTCTAGTTCACCTTGAACCATTCTAATTTTCATAATTGAAAATTCTTCATCTGTCATTCCCAAAGACTTACTATTATCCATAAGTTCGTAGCCGGTACTTCCTGTTAAGTCTGATGATAATTCTAATCTTAGCTTATCTCTATCTTCACTTGGTACTAAAATAGAATCTCCTTCGACTTTATAACTTATCTGTTCTTCACTTAACTTTGATATTATTGTATTTGCATCCGTAGAATCTAAATTTGAAAATAAAACCTCATAATTTTTCGATGTAGATAACACTATTGTTGTTACAAGTGCAATTAACACCGCTACTATTGCTACAATAATTGCAATCCTTATTTTTCTACTAAAGGATTTAAACTTTGTCCAAAGCTTTTTAAAAAATTCCGAAAGCTTTTTCATCTATAGCACTCCTTACCTTATATCTGAATATTTGATAATTCCTTATATGCGTCTACTAGCTTATTTCTAACTTGAACAGCAAATTGTAATGTTAATTTTCCTTCTTCTGCTGCAAGCATAACGTCACTAATTTCCATATCTTGTCCACTGACAAAAGCATTAGTAGCTTCATCAGCTTTAATTTGTGTATCATTTACTTCATCAAGTGCCTTTGTTAAAGTTTCGGAAAAACTTTTTATCCCATTACTTTTCGTCCCATTATTTGAAGCACCATCAACTTCAAATATTTTCTCACTTGGAACATAATTATTAACTCTCATAAATTCATCTCCTATTTACCAATTTCCAATGCCTTCATAAACATACTTTTGTTTGCATCCAATGTATCTGCATTAGCTTCATAAGCTCTTGTTGCAGCTATCATATCCGCCATTTCATTTAATATATTCACATTAGGATACACCACATATCCTTCTTCATTAGCATCTGGGTTTGTAGGATCATATTCTGTTCTATAGTCAGACTTATCATCCTTTATTGCCACTGCTTGTACCCCATTTAATTTACCTGCAGAATCTAACACTTCTTTAAATACTGCTACCTTTCTAGTATATGGCCCACCATTTTCAGTTCTTGTAGTAGATGCATTAGCCATATTAGAAGTTACTGTATCCATTCTAAGTCTTTCTGCTGACAATCCACTTGCACTAATTCTCATTGCATTAAAACTACTCATCCTAATTTCCTCCACTTATTATATATCTTATATTACTTAGTTTCGTATTAGCCTGGGTAATTAAAGCATTATATTTTAATGTATTAGCAGCTTGTTCAACTTTTTCTACATCTAAATCAACGTTATTTCCATCTTCTTTCATGCTTCTATTAGCATCTCTAACAACCGAAATATTCCCATCCATGTTACCCTTAGTTATGTGCCCAGTATTTGTTCTTTTTAAAGCTAACCCTGAACTATTATTACCATTTAAGTTATCTTCAAATACTACACTAAACCTTTTATAATTAGCCGTATTAACATTGGCCATATTATTCGCTATAACTTTTGTTCTTGTATTAGCTGCTTGTAACCCTTCCTTAATCAATCCATAAGAATTGTTGTCATTTCCCGCAATACTTATCGCCATAATACACCTCCTATATTCTCAAACCACTTTAATTTTTTAATTTTATAATTGTTGTTTTTTGTAATATAATGTCTCATCCTTTATACTTACATAAGATTATTATAATCTATTACGTCACATTTTTCCATATCTAAAATTATGTTTTTTATAAAGTCTGAATATTTTTATTCAAAAAGAAAAAGTAATAACTTTTAAAACCATAACTATAGTTTTTAGCTATTACTTCATAACTTTTATAATTTATCCAAAACTTTCAAGGCATCCATTGGAAATCTATTGCTTTGAGCAATCAATGCAATTTGTGCTTCATATAATATTTGTGTTTTAGAATAGTTAACCATTTCCTCAGCAATATCTGCATCTGTTAACTTACTACTTGCATTTTCAGCTATATCAGTACTACTTTGAAGTCTCTCATAAGAAGAATCAAACTTATTATTAATAGCTCCATATACTGATCTAATTTCATTTACAATATTTATAGATGCACTTACAACACCAATGGCTTGACTTGGATTATTGACTAAATCAATATCGCACAATCTATTTCCGTCTTCATCTTCAATAAAACCAGTATTGATATTATATATAGGAACCTTCATATTATCTCCAACTTCAGCTCCTGTTGTTGCTATCTGATACTCTGGCTTTTTATTATCAATAACAGTTTCCTTTCCTATAAGCTTAATTCCATTAAATTCAGTATTGGAAGCTATATCATTTATACCTGATAATATTTGTTTTGCCTCTTCTTGAATAATTTTTTTGTCACCCTCTGTTTTAGTATCATCAGCAGCACTAACAGCTAACTCTTTCAATCTAGAAAGCATATTATTAACTTGTTGCAGTGCACCATCTGCCACTTGTAGCATAGATGATCCATCTTGCATATTTTTTTGAGCAGTTTGCATACTTTTTATCTTTATTCTCATAGCTTCTGACTGCCCTATTTTATCTGGATTATCCTTTGCTGAATTTATCTTTACTCCTGAAGTTATTTTATTTAATGTACTTTGTGATACACTTAAATTCTTTTTATATTTATTATATAAACTCAAAGAATTCATATTATGGCATAATCTCATATATATTTCCTCCTACTCTTTTTATTATTATCGTCTAGTTGTACTCATTCTTTATAGAGCACTAAATTTTGAATTAAATCCTTTTTATACCAAACAAAAAAAAATAAATTTATCATCATATTTGAATTTTGAAATTCATTTGCTCTGTTATAATTATTCTTCTACACCTTTTAAATTCCTCTAAATTGCTAAATATATTTTTCTATTGCTTTTTTAAACTTATTATATACTTTTTTGCTTTTTAAACTCTTTAGCAGATGCAACATAATTTTCTATACTTTAATTATACACCTCTTTAGATATAGCTATATAGTTATTAGCAAAACTTAACAATTTATCAAAACCTATTCCATACTAGGTATAAGGTCATAATCCCAGTGCCCAGTATATTATATGAACTTCTTTATCAAGGCCCATAACCTTTAATGACTCATACCACAAATATGTACTTGCTGGGACATGAGTTATTATAACTACACTTGGTTTTCCTTCTTTAATTAAAAAATCAGAATAAGCTTTAATTTATATTGCAAAGAAAGTCTCCAAAAGATCATCTAATCCAACTCTTCCTGATGCTTCAACAAGAACCATATGAATTATCATAACATCTTTTACACTTCCTTCTAACAACCAAAAAGCTGTCAGCATTTGCTAACAGCTTTCAAATAATAATTTTAATTTAATTAATACAGGCTATACTAGCCATAATCCAAACATCCTAATAACTTTTCTATAAAGAATCTTTATAACTAAACTTAATACAAATTATAATTATATATCATTCTAATTTAGGCTTTGTAAAATTTCATTTATTTGTTCTTTCATACTATCATCACCACAACACTTATATGATAATTCATAGAATTTTTTAGCATCATTAATCCTCTTCATATTTTCCATTACACAAGCTATATTAAACAGTGAATCAAACTTATCTTCCATTAAAATTGCAGCTAATGATAAGTTTTCTAAAGCATTAGTATAATCTTGTTTTATAAAATATATAACTCCTTTATAATTATATATTTTTCCATCAAATTTAAAAACCTCTTCAAGATTAATCAATAAATCTTCAGCAGCATTTATATTATTATTAGAAATCATATTTTCTATTATGTTAAATATATTTTCTTTTTCTCTAATCATTTCTTCACTTATTGGATTATCTGTAACTTTACTTATAAATGTTTTTATAACTTTTGTATAAGCCTTGCTATCTTCCATTATGCTTCTAAGTTTTTTCACATAGCTTAGTCTATCTTTAGAATATGATTTTATCTCTTTTTCTATATCATAGCATACTCTATCATATGAATCTAATACTAATCTTAAATTAATTTCACCTATTTGTTCTATATTATATACAAAACTTCTATATAATGATTTATTAGCTAAAACTCTAAATACTAAATCTTCAAATTTGTCCTTTGAAATAGATCCATTAAACATCAATACATTTTCTATATTGCATACAAAATTCAAATCTTTTATTTCAGTAGACAAAAATTTCTCCTTAGTATAATTATATACAACTTCAAGACACTCAAAATTATTACAAACTTTCTCAATATAAGCTTTTATAACTTCATTCGTATTATCTTTAATTAATTCAATATTTTTAGAGTCATTTACTATAGCTCTTTCTAAAATACTACATTTCCATTCATACATAATAGAATAATCTATTTTATCAGCATCCTTATAACAGCTGTTTTTAACACAATCAAAATATATCTTTACTCTTTCATCAATTTCAGATAAAACTTTTTCAACTTCTTTTATATCTTGTACATATTCATAAGTATCAATGTTGTTAAAATTCATAATAACGCTTTCAACATCTTCATCTCTAATTTTTTTATCTTTATAAAAATCTATTACTTTTGATAATCTTTTTGTAACCATACAGCAAAATACATATAAAGCCTCAATATCATTACCAAATTTAACTTCCTTACTATTCTTTTTAAATTCGCTTATAGCTTTATCATATTTTTTCTCTTTATAATAGCATATGATTATATTAGATATCATTTTATCATAACTTTTAAGTGAACCTTCTGTTAAGCTTAAATCTCTATTTAACTCTCCATCTAGTCTTTTTTCTCTCAAGCAAAAATATTTGTCATAATATTTATAAGCTGCTTTAAAATCTTCTCTGCAGGAATAACTTATTGCCATCATATAAAATAAATCTAAGTTATCATCACAATACTCTTCAAATTCCTTACAAATCTTTATAGTCTTTTCATATTCTTTTCTATTAAAAAGTACAGACGCATACCAATGATATACAAAACTATGTATAGTATCTTTATCTTTTCTCTTTTTCTCAAGATCATATGCTTTTTTAATATATTTTAATGCCGTATCATTCTTATTAGCCATAGAATATGTTTTACTTAATTGGAACAGAACATATATTTTATAATCACCTTTAGCTGTTTTTAATTCATCTTCTAATAGTTCTTTATTTCTTTCAAACTTATAATTCATAAGTTCATAATCATCCGCACTATATCCATAATGTTTAAAAGATACTTCACTATTTGCTAGTGGCTTTTTATATACTGGTTGTTCATGAACCTTTCCTGTATATTTTAAGCCTTTACTATTTCTAAATAATCTTATAAGCGATGCTTCATTAGTATACTTATCATCATCCTTATCATAATTTCTTATTCTTATTGTAGCTGAATTAAATAATTCCCCTTTATCAGAATATAAAAACTCTATTAATTTATCTGGATCTTCTAAAACTTCATCTGCATCTAATACTAAAACCCAATCGCCACTACAATAGCTTAAACTTATATTTCTCATTTCCGAGAAGTTTCCAGACCATTTATGTTCATATAACTTATCTGTATATTTTCTTGCAATATCCATTGTTTTATCTGTACTTCCAGTATCAACAATAATTATTTCTAGATCCAATTTTTTATTTAAATCCATTAAAGCTTTTAACGTTCTGTCTAAATTGTTTTCTTCATTTTTTACAATCATAGCTACACTTAGCTTCATTTTCGTCACTCCTTAATACTCTATAACAACACATAAATAATTATCGTAATAAATACAGATTTCTTGAACAAAAAAGGTAAACTCAAATAAATGAGTTTACCTTTTCTAAGCTTCTTTTATTTTTTTAATATCTACTATCTTAATAATTGAAGAACATTTTGTGGTAATTGATTAGCTTGAGCTAACATCGCCTGAGCTGCTTGTTGTAGAATATTTTCTTTTGAGTAAGTTGACATTTCCTTAGCCATATTTACATCTCTT
Source organism: Clostridium sp. DSM 8431 (assembly GCF_900116755.1). Classification (GTDB taxonomy): domain Bacteria; phylum Bacillota; class Clostridia; order Clostridiales; family Clostridiaceae; genus Clostridium. Next base: position 331 of record NZ_FPBY01000005.1, on the reverse strand, counting down.
ATTCTACTTTCTGCTGCTGTTAAGTTTTCTGATGCATTATCTAAGTTTGCTATTGTATGCTCTAATCTATTTTGTACTGCACCTAATGCTGATCTTTGACTTGATACTTTTACTATTGCAGCATTAATTGTGCTGATTGCAGATTTTGCAGTATCATCATCGTTAACTGAAACACCACTAACACTTAGAGCTTCTGCTGTCATTTGTCCAAATGCAACTGAAATAGTTTGTCCTGCATTTGCTCCTACTTGGAATGTAACACTTGTCCCATTTGAGAAAAGGTTTTGAGTATTGAATTCTGTTGTTTGAGCAATTCTATCTATTTCAGCTT
>NZ_FPBY01000147.1 GCF_900116755.1 Clostridium sp. DSM 8431 | reverse complement strand
TAAAGATGAAAAAATATAAGTATATGAAAAAAACAACCATACAAGCTTTTGAGCTAGTATGGTCGTTTGATTTTTAGGACTTTTTTTACAGCCCCCTTTTATCTATGAGTTTAAAATTTTTTTATATATTGAAAGAGTTTCTTTGGCAACAGTATTCCAACTAAATTCTTTACTTCTTTTATAGCCTATTTTTTTTAGTTTTTCCTTTAAAGATTCATCATTTAATAAAGTGACCATTGAAGAGCTTAATTCATCAATATTATATGGGTTTATAAGAAGAGCTGCATCAGAAGTTACCTCTGGAATAGAAGTTAAATTAGAAGTTATTACAGGGGTTTTGCAGCTCATAGCTTCAAGAGGAGGAAGTCCAAAACCTTCGTAAATTGAAGGATATACAAAGGCTTCAGCACCACTATAAAGTATTGGAAGATTACAGTCTTCAATAAATCCAGTAAATATAATAGAGTCAGATAGTCCTTTTTCCTCAGTAAATGCTTTTAATTCTTTTCCTTCATCTCTTAGGGAACCTGCAATCAATAATTTATGCTTTCTATTTAGAAAATTTTTTATCTTTTCAAAGGCTATGATGAGTTCTTTAACATTTTTTCTTTTACTAAATCCACCTACGTATAGGATATATGGATCAGTTACACCATAAGTATTTTCTATATACTTTTTGCAAAAATCTTTTTCAATAGGATGAAAGTTATTATCTGGAGCTAGGGGCGTAACGAATATTTTATCTTGAGGAAATTCAGGAAAAAATCTAAGTATATCTTTTTTTGAGTATTCAGAAACAGTTATAATTGCAGCAGCTTTAGAAATTATATAAGGCATATCTCTTAAAAATCTTTTAAGGTAGCCCTTGCCAACAGTTTCAGGTAGTATGTAAGGAATTAAATCATGAATTGTTACTATAGTTTTTAGTGAAGCATCAAAGGGAAAGCCTATTCCGTTTTGTGGAATGTGATATAAGTTTATCTCATTTTTTTTGAGTAAATTAGGGATATAGAATTTTTCGTAGAATTCTCCATGTCTTCCAGATGATAAAAATATATTTACATTCTTTTGGTTTAAGTCTTCAGGAATTTTTCCAGTACATATTAAGTTCAAGTTATCAGAGGAATCAATATTTATTAAATTTAGAACTAAGTTTTTTGTATATGTTCCTATACCAGATCCAGCATGAAGAGTCATGCTTCTGGAATCTATAGCAAGTTTCATAATACACCTCTAAAAAGACTTATATAATAAAATATTATGAAAGATAAAAAAGTGTGAATAAAAATCACATAAAAAATAGTTAAATCATATAATAGCAAGAAATTAATTTTTGGGAGTTTTAAAAGTTGGAGAAAGAAAGAGTACAGGATATTATAGAAAAGAATTATGATATTAAGGTTAAAAATATTGAGCAGGTTAAAAATACTTATAAAGTTGAAGCAGAAGAGGGAATATATTGTATAAAAATTATTAAATACAAATATCCACATTTTAAGTTTATACTATCAGCTATATTGCATTTACAAAAACAAGGTTTTGAGACTATTCCAGCTATTATAAAAAATAAAACTGGTGAATATTTTATAGAGTTTATAGGATACTATGCATATCTTACAGAATGGATAACTGCAAGAGAAAGTAATTTTGATAATCCTATAGAGCTTGCTATGGTTTCAGAGAAGCTTTCGAGCCTTCATAAATGTAGTGAAGGTTTTACCTTAACAAAGGATATGAAACCACGTATAGGGTGGTTTTCATGGATTAAGGTATTTAATACTAGAAAGGATGAAATATTAGATTTTAAAAAAAGAATAAGTCAAAAGGCATATAAGTCAAATTTTGATTTACTTTATTTAAGTTGTTTAGATGAAGAAATTGAAAGAGCTAATAAATGCATAAAATTATTAGAAAAATCAAATTACACTAAACTTATGGAAAGAGAGATGTTAAAAAGAAGATTTTGTCATCATGACTATGCAAATCATAATATTTTAATAAATTCTAAAAATAACATTTATATCATAGATTTTGATTACTGCATATTAGATACTCATCTTCATGATTTGTCATCTCTTTTTATTAGGGCAATGAAGGATGGAAAATGGAGCAGAGAAAAAGCAAATATTATTTTAAATGCCTATTGCAAAAACATAGATGTAAGCGAAGAAGAGCTTAAGATAATGGGGTATTTTATGGAGTTTCCTCAAGCCTTTTGGCAACTTGGAATTCAAATGTATTGGGAGCAACAGCCATGGAGCGAGGAATTATTTTTAAGAAGATTAAGTAAGTATATAGAAGACAGGGAAGGCAGAACATTGTTTATTCATGATTTTTTTAATTAAAAGGGGTTGGTTAATATTGAAACATTAGTAGAATATCTATTTAGAAAAAATGTAAAGATAAAAGATGAATATTTTAAATCTGAAAAGTATATTGACAATAATAGAATTTCAAATCAGATAAACTTAATAAAAGATTTGGATGAAATTTTAACTGGTTACTCTAAAATTGGATATACACGTATAAATAGCACCATAGGTAAAAGAGTAGAAGGCTATAAAGTAGAATTAAGAAGACTAAAAGTAGATTTAGAGTATAGGTGCAATAAGGTGGATTTAAATGAAATAGATAATTTTTTAATTGCTAATGGTGAAGAGATTATTAATCAAGGATATAGAGCATTAAAAAAGTTGAATAATATTAATTTTATAGAAATTATAAAAAGAAGTATGAATAGAGGAGAGATATGCTTAGGCAGAACTGATGAAGGTAATCTTAGAAAATCTAGTAGTATTGAGATTGGAAAGATAAAAAACATTTCTTATAACCTAATAGAAGAGGATGCATATAATTATTTAAAAAAAATAAAACGTAAAGATAAAACTATAGATGTTAAAAACTACATAGATGAATTTGTCAGTATAAATAAATTAGATAAAAATAGTTATGAGTATATAAATATTCTTTTAAACATTCCTTCAGATACAATGAAACAGTGGATAAGGTATAAGGAAGGAAGAAAAAAGTATACCTTAGATGAACAGTTAAAAATACTTCTTAAAACCTTAGAATATGAAAAAATCAATTTATAAATATGGGGTGAGATTATATGAACAAACCAAGGTATTCTGAAAAAAGATATTTATCAAACTATGAACTAAGCCTAGATTTTTTTAATGAAGCAGGTATTAAGGTTAATGATATTACACCTCTTAGAAAAGTGTTTTTATTAAATACAGATGAGGGAAATAAAATTTTAAAGCGAGTTGATTATGGGGAAAATAGGCTTAAATTTGTAAATAATATTGTAGATGAAATAAGAAAAGAAGATAAAAATGTAATGAGTTTTTATAAGTTTCCTGATGGCAAGACATATAAGCTATGGAAGGGATCTTATTACGTTATTATGGATTTAATAGATGGTAGAGAGGCTTCTTTTACAAACCCAATAGAAGTTAATATGTGTGCTGAATCTTTAGCTAATATGCATATGGCTTCAAAAAAGGTTGTTAAAAATAGTAATTTAGAAAATAAATTAGATATAAGTTTTTCTGAAAAGGTAAAGAATTCTCTATATGAACTTAAGGAGATAAAAAAACTTATAGGATTATATAAATTTAGAAATGAATTTGATGAAATATTTTATAAAAATATAGATACTTATATTGAAGAAGTTAATAATGTAAATGAAGAAATAAAAAATATCAAATATGAAGAGTATAGAGACAGTTTGAAAAATGTAGTTATATGCCATAATGATTTAGCACAGCACAATTTCATCTATAATAATAACAATATGTATTTAATAGATTTTGATTATTCTTCAGTAGATTTAAGAGTAATGGATATAGCAGATATAATTTTAAAAGGAATAAAAAATGCAGCCTTTGATGTCTATAAGAGTATTGAATTAGTAAAAAGCTATGATAAGGTCTATAAAATAGATGATTATGAATATAAATTAATATATATATTATTATCTTATCCTAGAGATATACTTACTCTTGGACGTTCTTATTATTTCAAACAAAAAAATTGGGATTATGATGTATTTCTAAATAGATTAAATATGAAAATAGAGAATGATAATTTTAGAAAGGTATTTTTAAAGAAATTTAAGGAAAAGTTAATATAAATGATAAAAGAATTTGCTTTGATATTTTAAGTCTTAGCAAATTCTTTTATTTTTTAATCTTAATTTTTAAGTACGCTTTCATATGCTTGTATTGTTTTTAATGCAGTTTTTTGCCATGAAAATTGTCCACTTCTTACAAGGCTTTTTTGTATCATTTCATTTGCAAGTTTTTTATCTTCAATTAATTTTTGAATGGCGATACTTAATTTGTGTGTATCTTCAGGGTTTATAAGAATAGCGGAATTTTCGCATACTTCTGGTAGTGAAGTTACATTTGAAGCTATTACAGGGGTTCCACATGCCATTGCTTCTAAAGGAGGAAGTCCAAAACCTTCATAAAAAGAAGGATAAACTAAGAGCTTAGCAGCATTGTAAAATATAGGCATATCTTGAAGAGGAATGAAATCTGTAAAAATAACATTACTAGATATATTTAATTTCTCGGTTCGCTCTTTATATATTTGATATGAAATTCCCTTATGTCCAGTAATGACAAGAGTATTTTTTTCTCTTATTGATAATGGAAGTAGAGAAAATGATTCAATAAGACCAAGTATATTTTTTCTTGGACTAAATCCTCCAACATAAAGAATAAAATTATTATTAATAGAATATTTAAGCTTTATTATATTTTTGCAGATTTCTTTGTTTAGAGGCTTATATATTTTCTCAGCAGCAAGATGAGTAACATATATTTTCTGTTTAGGAAAATTAAATTCTTTTGAAATATCATCTTTTGAAAATTCAGATACAGTAATAATACCATCACATTTTGGAATTAATTTAGGAAGTACATTATTGAATATATTAAGGTATCTTTGGCTGACTGTTTCAGGCATCTTTAAAGGAATAATATCATGAAGAGTTATAACTTTATTGCAATTTATATTCTCTGAAAGTCCAACACCATTTTGAGGAACGTGATAAAGATCAATTTTTGAATCATCTAAGATGTTAGGTACACTTACTTGATCCCAGAAGTTTTGATTTTCAGTATTATCAGCAAACTTAATATGAAAATTTGAATTTAAAGAATCTAATACTGAAGAGTCTGGTAAAAAAATTAGGTAATCATTTAAGGAATCAATTGAATTAAGATTAGAAATTAACTCATATGTGTAAGTACCAATTCCTGTCCCTCTGTACCACTTGGCAGCTCTGCCATCTATTCCAATTTTCATGATGTATCCTTTCTAAGTACTCTCATTTCATTATATTAATTTGCATTAAGTTTTGTTAATAAAAGAAATAAGGTGGACATATAAATATAAAGGAGGTGAGGACTATGATGAGGGAATTTGAAATAGAAAGGCAGTTTAATATTAAAATTGAGGTGTTAAAGGCCAACAAGGGCATTTATTATTTAAAAACTAACAAAGGAGAGAGATGTCTTAAAAAGATAAACTATGGACCTCAGAAATTATTATTTGTATATGGAGCTAAAGAGCATTTAGTTAAAAACGGATTTGAGAATGTAGATAAGTATTTCTTAAATACAGATGGAGAACCATATGCACTTGTAAATGAAGATTTATATACTCTTTCAGAGTGGCTTGATGGAAGAGAATGTGATTTTCACAATATTGAAGAGGTAAAGATAGCTGCAAAAACATTAGCTAAACTTCATGAGGCTTCTAAGGGGTATGATCCACCAGATAATTCAAAGCTAAAAAGTGACTTAGGAAGATGGCCTCATTTAATGGAAAAGAGAATTAAATCACTAGACAAAATGAGAGATATGATAAGAAAAAAGAGTGTTAAGAGTGACTTTGATATTCTATATTTACAGTCTATGGAGTTTTATAAGGATATAGGTAAGAAGGCATTAGATACATTAAATTCATCAGAGTATGAAAGCCTTTGCGCTAAAGCAGAAGAGGAAAAGAGCTTCTGTCATCATGATTATACTTATCATAATATAATTTTAAATGGCAAAGATGTTCATGTAATTGATTTTGATTATTGTAAAAGAGAAGTCAGAACTTTTGACATATCTAATTTTATGATAAAGGTACTTAAAAGAGTTGATTGGAATATTAGCTTTGCAAGAGATATATTAAATGCATATAACAGCGTTTCAAAGTTAAGTGATGAAGAAATGAAGGTACTATATGCATACTTACAGTTCCCACAAAGATATTGGAGACTTGCTAATCGTTATTATTATAATGAAGTTAATTGGGGGCAAGATACTTTTGCATCAAAGCTTCAGAGTATCGTCAATGAACAGGAAAAATATTTAAAATTCCTTGGAGAATTTAAAGAAGAATATAATCTATAAATTATTGATATGAGTATATTTAATTATACAAATGATTTTTAAAAATGTCTCAAATATAAATTAGCCATAAAAAAGGTTAATTTTTATTGAGACATTTTATTTTTTTATATGTAATATAACAAAATTAAAGGTTTTCGCAAAATACATAAGTGGAAGGTAATTATAAATAGTTTACTAAATTCAATAACGTCTGCTATAAAAGAATTTTTATAGAGCAATTAACATTTTTACTTAAAAAATCATATAAATACAGTGAAGTACTATAAAAAGGAAAAGAAGATGAACATTGGCGACTTAGTAGTAAGAAAATCATATGATAAAGATATTACATTCAAAATTATTGATGTAAAAGATAAGGATGGAAAAACAACATATATATTAAAAGGTATAAGCATAAGGATAATTGCTGATTCTGATGGGTCAGATTTAGAAGAGGCTCCTGAAAATCATATTGGTGATACAGAAAAGATACTAAATAGCAGAGTTAAAAAGGCTATAAGAAGCGCTGTTAAATTAAGAGCAGATTTAGTGCCAAGAACTAATAAAAGACTAGATAATTCTGAAGAAATGATGTTTGGAAGGCCTGGAAAGATTCTTCATGTAGATGGTGATGAAGAGTATATGGAAACTTGTTTAAAGGTTTATAAACAGCTTTCATTAGATGCTGTTGGACGTGCTGTACCAGAGAGAAAACAGCCAGATGTCATAGTTGATTTAGTTAAGGAAATTAAGCCAGATATTGTTGTTCTTACAGGACATGATGGTGTAGAAAAAGATTCTAAAGACTATTTAGATTTACATTGCTATAGAAATTCAAAATATTATATTGAGGCTATTAAGGCCCTTAGGAATTATAATTCTAGTTATGACGAATTAGTTATATTTGCTGGGGCATGTCAAAGCTGTTATGAAGGTATGCTTGATGCTGGTGCTAATTTTGCATCAAGTCCAAATAGAGTGCTAATTCATTGCTTAGATCCGGTTTTTGTATGTGAAAAAATTGCATATACAAGGATTGATGAAATAGTATCAATAAAAGATGTTATAGATAGTACGATAACAGGAATAAAAGGAATTGGTGGACTTCAAACTCGTGGTAAATATAGAGAAGGATATCCACGTTCATCTTATTTATAAGATTATTAATTTATTCAGTGAAGAATATGGAGTTGTTGAAGTATTCTTCATTTTTTTTATTGAAAATTTATTATATTTATAATAAATTTTTGAGCTATTAACAATAATTAATAAATGGTCGAAATATAGATGTAAAATATTTTAAGGGGAGATAACAAATGAAAAAAAAGGAGAGTATAAAGTCTAAATTAATTGGGAAATTATCACTGTGTTTCATAGGAGTTTTTTTAAGTGCATTTTTAGGAACATATTTAGTTGTGAATGCTAAATTAAGTAACATGAAAAGCGAAACTATGAAAGATATGGTTAATAATTCAGCCAAAATAGTAAAGGAAAAATTAAATGGAAAGTTGGAAGCAGCCCATTCTATTGCAGCTGATGAAAAAATAAATAATATGTCCTTATCTTTTGAGGAAAAACAAGAACAATTGTTAAATTATTGTAATAGTTTAGGAATTAGATCAATAGGGATAATTGATTTAGAAGGAAATTTAATTTCTACAGATGGTTTTTCTAATAATATTTCTAATAAAGAGTACTTTCAAAATTTACTTAAGGATATAGTTTATATCAGTACACCACAAATGGTTAAGGGAACAGATGATCAAATAATTTTGGCTGTATTTTTAAATAGAGTGATAAGTAAAACCAGCTATTCAAATATAGGTGGACGTCCTTTAAAGTTCGTGCTTAAATAAGGACGTTCTCCTTTTATATTTATTGGATTTTCATCAAATTTTGAGAA
>NZ_FPBY01000292.1 GCF_900116755.1 Clostridium sp. DSM 8431 | reverse complement strand
TAATGGTTTATTAAGTGTACCCTTTTTTAAAAAATTACTTTTTAAAATTTTTTATTTTTTTGTATAACTGGTCTATGCATTAAAAAAATACATTTTGCAATGCAAAATGTATTTTAATTCTTTATTTAGCAAAATCAACTGCTCTAGTTTCTCTAATAACGTTGATTTTAATTTGACCTGGATATTCCAATTGTTCTTCAACGCTCTTCACAATATTACGTGCTAGTTCTATTGCTCCAAGATCGTCGACTTGATCTGGTTTAACAATAATTCTAATCTCTCTACCAGCTTGAATTGCATATGACTTCTCTACACCTTCATAAGAATTTGCAATTTCTTCTAACTTTTCTAAACGTTTGATGTACGATTCTAAGGTTTCTCTTCTAGCTCCTGGTCTAGCAGCTGAAATAGCATCTGCTGCTTGAACTAAGCATGCTTCTAATGATTCTATTTCTACATCACCATGGTGAGCTGCTATGGCGTTAACTACTGCTGGTGATTCGTGATATTTCTTCGCAAGATCTCCACCAATAATTGCATGTGGTCCTTCTTGTTCTTGATCTACAGCCTTACCAATATCGTGTAGTAAACCAGCTCTTCTAGCTAAATTAACATCTAGACCCAACTCTGAAGCCATTAAACCAGCTAAATACGATACTTCTATGGAATGTTTTAACACATTTTGACCATAACTAGTTCTATATTTTAATCTACCAAGGAGTTTTATTATCTCCGGATGTAATCCATGAACTGAAGTTTCAAGAGCTGCTTGCTCTCCTTCTTCTTTAATATCATTTTCAACATCTTTACGAGACTTTTCAACCATCTCTTCAATTCTAGCTGGATGAATTCTTCCATCCACTATTAACTTTTCTAATGCCATCCTAGCAACTTCTCTCCTTATTGGATCAAAGCTTGATAAAATAACTGCTTCTGGAGTATCATCAATAATTAAATCTACTCCTGTTAATGTTTCTAAGGTTCTAATGTTTCTACCTTCTCTACCTATGATTCTTCCTTTCATTTCGTCATTAGGTAAAGCAACTACATGTACAGTTGTTTCTGATACATGATCTGCAGCACATCTTTGTATAGCTGTTGTTATAATTTCTCTTGCTTTCTTGTCTGCTTCTTCTTTAGCTCTACTTTCGACATCCTTAATCATTACTGCTGCATCATGAGTAATTTCTTTCTTGATTTCTTCTAATAGGATCTGTCTAGCATCTTCACTTGATAAACCTGAAACTTTTTCAAGTTCAGCTCTTCTTTCATCAGCAAGTTTTTCAACTTCAATTTCCATATTATCGATTTCAATAGCTCTCTCATTAAGCGCATCATCTTTTTTCTGTAAAGTATCACTCTTTTTATCAAGTAATTCTTCTCTTTGAATCAATCTTCTTTCTAATCTTTGAAGTTCATTTCTTCTTTCTCTTGAATCTCTATCCAAATCATTTCTTAATCTATGAACTTCTTCTTTAGCTTCAAGAATAGATTCTTTTTTTGTAGCTTCTGCTTCTCTTTTAGCATTCTCTAAAACATTTTTAGCTTCATCAATTAACGAATCTACTTTGCTTTGAGTAGCTTTTTCTATACCTTTTTTAAGCACAAAGCCTAATATACATAATACAAATATATCTATTAATATTATTATAATTAAATACGTTGGCACGTAAACACCTCCTAAGCTTTTATTTATCTATAATGTAAATAAGAAAGCGTAATTTGGTGTCATATTCTTCTTACTAATAGCAAGAATATCATAAACCAGTATTTGTTATTATTTTATCCGAAAAAAAGAATTATGTCAAGTTTGATAACATTATCAATTCCTCATTATAAAAATTAAAATTTTAGCTAGTTTTCTTTATTATACTCTTTTATTTTATTCTTTTCATAGCTACATATTAATGAATAAGTTCTAAATTTATCCTTATTTTTATTTTATTATTTATTTTTATTTTCTATATAAATACCATTTTTTCTTCATGAACAAAGTGGCTAACGCCACGCTTTTCAGCGCAGGAAGCAGCTTTGTTTTGCCATGCAAAAGGTTCTAAAAGTGAAATAATTTCATATTAAAATACAATTTAATTATTTTGCTTTTAGGTTCTTTTGCGGCCTACAATTATTTTTTAATGCATTTGACAACTTCCATAT
>NZ_FPBY01000135.1 GCF_900116755.1 Clostridium sp. DSM 8431 | reverse complement strand
AGAGTAGTATATGAATTTATTCATTACAAAATCAGACAGGTTGAATAAGGAATTAAACAAGCTTTATAAAGTTTTATAAGGTTTTGGCAACGGTATAAATTAAATAGCTATAAACAAAAACATAGACATTTGTTTCCACAAAGAAACTAGCAAAGCAAAGGCACATTCATTCAAACCTTAAAAAAATAAACAAAATTGAAAGCCATAAATATTAAACTTATCAGGTTTAGAACAATACTGATATAAATAAAATGAGGATTCATATTATGATTAATCATTAACATTGAATCCCCATTTTTCTATATATAACTAGTATAAAAGTTTATTTTCATGTGGCTTTATTTAAAAATTTCTATAACTCTTTTCCGTTTGTCTTTATAACATTTTGATACCAATAAAAACTATCTTTTTTATATCTATCCATAGATGCTCCTTCTTCTTCCTCTCTATCTACATAGATAAAGCCATAACGTTTTTGGTATCCATTAAGCCAGCTTAAAAGATCTGTTATAGACCATGTACAATAAGCTAAAACTCTACATCCTTCATTAACTGCTTCTTTTAATTCTTCAATATGAGCTTTTAAATATGCTATTCTGTAATCATCATGAATCTTATTATCTTCTGTCTTCTTATCAAAGGCACCTAATCCATTTTCTGATATTACTATTGGTAAGTCATATCTACTTGTAATGATTCTACAGCACATTCTTATACCCATTGGATCTATTGTCCAATCCCAGTCAGTTGTTTTTAAGTATGGATTTGGTGGGTTCTTATATATTCCTGGTTTTCCTGATACTTGGCTTGTACCCTTCTTACCAGTAGTATTCATTTCAGCCATTCCAACTCCATCAATTGGATTGTATTCTACAACTGCTGATTGATAGTAGTTAACTCCCATAAAGTCAACCTTTGCACCATTTTTTAATAACTCTTCATCGCCTGCTTCCATTGTTGGAGCAACCTCTTGTGATTCAAGATATCTAAATGCTGCTCTTGGATATCTACCATAAGCATATACATCCATCCACCAATATGTTTGTAAATCATCATAGTCAGCCTTAGCCATATTATTAACTGGATTACAGTCTATAGCATAGCTAGGTGTAAATGCATAACTTGCACCTATTTTTCCTTCTGGAACCATTTTCTTAAAGGCAATTACTGTTTTAGCATGAGCTAAAAATGCATGATGGTTTACTTGATAGAACATCTTTAAGTCATTTTTCTTTCCTGGTGGGTGTGTAGCCATTATCCAGCCATGTTGAGTATAAACATTTTGTTCATTTAATGTTATCCAATACTTAACTCTATTTCCATAACGCTTGAATAATGTTTTTGCATATTTTTCGTAATCATCGATTATTCTTCTACTTTCCCATCCGCCATATTCATCTTGAAGTGCTTGTGGTAAATCCCAGTGATAAATAGTTACCATTGGTTCAATACCATATTTTAAGCACTCATCTATAACGTTATCATAAAACTGTAAGCCTTTTTCATTAACCTGTCCTCTTCCTTCTGGATAAATTCTAGGCCATGATATTGAAAATCTATAAGTTTTTAAACCAAGTTCAGCCATTAAAGCTATATCTTCTTTATATCTATGGTAATGATCTACTGCAATATCCCCTGTTGTTGCTTTGAAAGTTTTTCCGGGTATTCTAACAAAGTTGTCCCATATACTTCTTCCTTTTCCATCTTCCTCAGCAGCACCTTCTACCTGATATGCAGCTGAAGCACTTCCCCAAAGAAAGTCATCTGGAAAACCTTTATTCTCTTTAAAATACATTCCCATCCTCCTCATATACAATAAATTTATAGACATTTAAATAATTTGTACCTACAAATTCATTTTATCAAAATCATTCCATTTTGTCCATATTTTATGTTAACATTTTCAATCTTTTTCTTTTTAAATCAAATATAACCTACTTCTCCTGCTAGTAATATATTTGATTACTTTAACAAAATAACTCTTTCAATAATATATTAATAAATATAACAACTACTGTTTTTACTTTTATAATATTGTAATTTAGGAGTATATTATATGAATTCAATTTTAATAGAACCTAAAAATTCCACCTTTATTAGTAATGTAGAAAAAGAAAAAAACTTTTCTTCTCTGGATTACTTATCTATAAGTAACTGTATTTCAGATAACTCTAACATAAAATGTTTGTCTCTTCTAAACTTTGATATTGATATTATTAAAAATGCTTCTATATTACTTCATACTGCAGAACTTATAGTTCCTATAGAAATACTTAAACAAAGCAAAACAAAATATGAAAAGAATATTTCCATACTTAATAATACTGAAAGCTTCTGTGAAAACTCTGTAACATGGAATACAAAACCTAGTACTAGTTTATTTAGTAAAACTCCTATAAGAAACTGTAATTCTTCAACAAAGTACTTAACAATTGATGTTACAGAACTTATATGTGACTATCTTTATAATAATCTTCCTAATAACGGAATAACCATTGAATGCTGTGACCCTGATTTATTAATGATTTTACCTAAATATAAAATTATGTATTCTATTAAGCTATTTGTAAAATACAGTATTAAAAATAATGAAAGTACATGTCCTGCTTTGTATCTTCAACATAAATGTCCATGTACACAATTATTAAAGTCTAAAGAAGCAATACATTTTAATAAAATTACTGAAGATGCCTCTTTAAATATTTCTTATGATAAAGAATGTTCAATTATAACAATTTGCAAAAAGGGGCTTTATAACTGCTATTGGCAATCATATATAGAAGGTTCAAATAGTGAATCAGAAGTTAGAGTTTCTTTAAAAAATTTAACAAAAGATGAAATAATTAATTCACAGTCTTCTTTAGTGATGCCTGGTCTTTTTAGCGGTTATGCCTTAATTAATGTTAGTGAAGAGGGAGAACAGTTCGCTTTAATTAACGATTCAGAAGGCGAAATAGAATTATCAAGAGACCAAGCTTCTATATTAATATATAATTTATGATTAAAAATATAAGGCTATATAATTTTAACCTACTGTTCATTTTGATTAAAAGTTATATAGCCTTAAGAATTTAATTAATTATTATTTTAATGTTTTCTTACAAAAACAACCTTTAAGTAGTCTCCTTCTTTAAATTTATCTGTAACTGCAAAATCTTCTGGAAGAGTATACTCTTCTAAAATAGAATATCCAAATCCCTTTTCTTCAAAAGCTGCATCAATAAACTTTTTAAATTTATCCATATTAAATGTAGCACAGTTTGTAGAGCATACAATTACTCCTTCATCTTCTGTAACATCAATAGCATCCTTTACTAAATCCTTATAATCATGAGCTGCACTAAATCTATGATCTTTAGAAGTAGCAAAACTTGGTGGATCTAATATTACTACATCAAACTTTTTGTTTTCCTTAATTGCTTCTTTAAAATATAAGAAAATATCTTGAACAACTATTTCATGTTTATTGTAGTCTATTTTATTAATTTCAAAGTTCTCTCTAGTTTTTTCTAAACTTCTAGATGCTAAGTCAACACTTGTAGTAATAGCTCCTCCTCTAGCTGCTGCCATTGAAAAAGCTCCAGTATAAGAGAAAGTATTTAAAACAGTTTTCCCCTTAGAATATCTGTCTTTAATAGCTTTTCTAACATTCTTTTGATCTAAGAATACTCCAACCATAGCCCCATCATTTAAGTAGATAGCAAAGTTAACATTGTTTTCTTTTACTATTAAAGGTTCTGGTGCCTTTCTTCCACAGTAGAAGCTATCTTCATCTGTAACCATTCCGTTTTGCTCAAATCTTTTCTTTTCATATATACCTTCAAAGGATACTAAAGCTTTAATGGCTTTTATTATATGTTCCTTAAATCTATAAGCACCTCTACTATACCAAGTTATTAAATAGTATTCATCGAAATAGTCTATTGTTAAACCACCTATTCCATCACCTTCACCATTAAATACTCTAAAAGCATTAGTTGTTTTTGAATGATAGAATTTCATTCTCTTTGAAAAAGCATTCCAAAGCTTTTCATAAAAAAACTTATAATCAAAATTACTCTTTTTACTATTGCTTAAAATCCATCCACATCCTTTGTTTTGATTACCATAATAACCTCTTCCTAAAAATTGATTCTTTTTATCCTGAAGAACTATTATGTCTCCTTCATTTTTAAGGGCCTCTGGATTTTCTAAAGCTTCTCTTGTAACTAATGGATATTTATTTTTATACTTATTTACATACTCATTTTTAACTATAAGCGTTGTTTCTTTCATTATATGTACCGTCCTAAAACTCATTTTTATATTAAATTTCTATCACATTATATCCTAACATCCATATTTAGTAAAGGGAACAAAGTGGCTGATGCTATGCTTTTTTAATGTATAAGCTACTCAGTGGAAATGTTTCCTTTATCTTTAACGTTATGGCTCCTTATATATCGTATAATACTATAATCATTGACTTTTCTGTTTTTTTAGTTTGCCCTTTCTTTTATAGAAAAAAAACTCCTTTTTAGAAGTCACCTAAAAAGGAGTTTTAGTTTATTTTAAGAGATTATTATCCTTATTATTTAAGTCCACATAATCTTGGTATTAACATACTCATATCTGGAATAAATGTTACCAAAAGAAGTACAATTATAATTGCCACATAGAATGGAAGTAAATGTTTTATAACTTCTTCAAGCTTAACATTACCAACTTTACATCCAACAAATAAGGTATTACCAACTGGTGGAGTAATATTACCTATACAAAGGTTAAATACAAGCATTATACCAAATTGTATAGTTGACATTCCAAAGTTTTGAGCTATTGGTAAAAGGATTGGTGTAAATATAAGTACTGCTGGAGTAAGATCCATAAATGTACCAACTATTAAAAGCATAACATTCATTGCAAGTAATATTATAACCTTATTGCTTGATAAACCTAAGATGAATTTTGTTATCATGCTTGGTATATTAGTAAAAGCTAAAACCCATGACATAATAGAAGATACACCTATTAAGAAAATTATTATACCAGTCATATTTACTGTGTTTAATAAAATATTCTTTATATCTTTAAGCTTTATTGTTCTATAGAATACAAAGGCTAAAATAAAGGCATATACAACTGCAATGGCTGCTGCTTCTGTTGCTGTAAAGATACCACTTAGAATACCACCTAAGATGATTACTATTAAAGAAAGACTTGGAACAGCATCCCATAATACCTTAAGAGCTTCTTTAATAGATATTCTTTCACCCTTACTTCTATAGTTATGCTTTCTAGCTATAAAGAAGGCAACTACCATAACACCTAAGCCCCATGCAATACCTGGAATATATCCTGCCATAAATAAAGCTGCAACTGAAGTTCCTCCACTTACTAATGAATATACAATAAGTGAATTACTTGGAGGAATTAATAATCCTGTTGGTGCAGATGCAATATTAACTGCTGCTCCAAAGTTTTTATCATATCCTTCCTTTTCTTCAATAGGAAGCATTGTACCACCAATAGCTGCACAAGCTGCAACCCCTGAACCACTAATAGAACCAAATAACATATTACCAACAACATTTGTATGAGCTAAAGCTCCTGGAAGTCTTCCTGCAACAAGCTTTGCAACATTAACAAGTCTTGCAGCAATTCCTCCTGAGTTCATAATGTTCCCTGCTAAAACGAAAAATGGAATAGCAAGTAATGGAAAGGAATTAATTCCTGTAAAAATTCTTTGTGCTGCTGTAAAAACTGAATTATCCCATGGTAAAACTACAAGTGCTCCAGCAACTGATGAAATTCCAATAGCAACACATATAGGTGCTCCTAATATTAATAATGCAACAAAGACAACTAATAAAACTCCCCCTGTCATAAGTGCCATACTACTCTACCTCCTTCTTTAGTTCAACTGTCATATCATGTATATTAAGTATGTTATAAATTACAGTTAAAACTCCTGATATAGGAAGAGCTAAGTATATATATCCCATAGGAATTTCTAATGAAGAAGATGCTTCACCCATACATAATGAGCACATCTTTGCTCCTCCAAAAATTAATATAAATATAGCAAATATAGCTATTATAATTTCTGAAACTATTTTTAAACGTAGATTATTCCTTCTATTCATCTTATCTAATACAAAAGACATTTTCATATGATCCATTTTTCCAAATACATAAGCTGCTGCAAATAAAGCAGTCCATATAAAAGAAATTAATGTTAATTCTTCAGTAACTGTACTTGGATTATTTAATACATATCTTGATATAACCTGCCATGTAGCTGCCAGTGTCATAAATACTAATAATACGCAACATATGTATCCAAGAACCTTATCTAATACTTCTCTAATTTTCTCCATTAGTATTTCCTCCTTGTTCTTTATCTGCTAGCTTATCGCCTTTTTCTCTTATTTGATCATATACTTTCTTCATTTCTGGTTTCTTAGTATATTCTTTATGCAAATCTTCCATCTTTTCTTGGAATGGTTTTATATCTGGATAGTAGAACTTAACTCCCATTTCTTCTGCTTTTGCTTTAGCTTCATCAGCACATTTTTCCCATTCATCTAATTCCCATGAAGTTGCATACTCTGCTGCATCAAAGAATACTTGTTTATCTTCTTCATCTAAATCATCAATTAAGCTTGTACTCATAACTAAAATATCTGGAAGCATTGCATGCATATTATATGAATAACATTTAGCAACTTCTCCATGTTTATTGTTAACAAGAGCTAATTCATTATTTTCTGCTCCATCAATAACACCTTGTTGAAGACCTGTATAAACTTCACCAAAGGACATTGGAGTTGCTGATGCTCCTAATGCTTCAAGCATTTTAACATTAGTTGGACTTGTTTGAACTCTGATTTTTAATCCTTTTAAATCATCTGGAGTCATTATAGGCTTGTCTATTGTATAAACATTTCTAACACCAGCATCAAACCATGTAAGTCCAATAAATCCACTTTCCTTTGTTGCTTGGAATACTGGATCTACAATTTCCTTATCATTCATAACTGCATGATAGTGATTAACACTATCCATTATGTAAGGTAAGTTGAAAACTGTATATGCATCATTAAATGCTTCTAACACTCCAAGCCCAACAATTGCCATATCAACTGCACCTGTTTGAGTTAATTCAACTGTTTGACTTTGAGCACCTAATAATTCATTTGGATAAATTTGAATGTCATATTTTCCATCTGTTTTCTCTTCAACATAATCCTTTAACTTTAAAAGTGCTTCATGTTCAGGGTGGTTTTCATTTTGTGCATGAGCAATTCTAATTATTCTCTTTCCATCACCACTTGAATTTCCACACTGGCTAAAAATACTTGTAGACATAAATACCATAGCTAAAAGTAGCCCTAATCGTAATATTTTTTTTCTCATAAATTAACCTCCTTAGTATGACTGCTACTCTGTTAACGTGTGCAGAAATATCAATATGGATCTTATTAATTAAATATATACCCCAGCATAATTGATTAACTACAACTTAACTCATTGTTATTTACAACATTAATTTAACTATATATCTGCTTTTACACACGTTATCATTTTACTGTAAAAAAATTATTTCTTGTATTTTTTTATATTACTGTAATTATTATACAAGCACCTGAAAACTTTTTCAATAATAATTTTACATTTTTACTCATTTTATTATTTTTTACAGCAAAAAAAGTGTGGAATGTCACGCTTTTTAGATGAAAAAGCACCTTTATTATCCTTATAGTAAGCGATCTTTAAGTGAAAGGACTTTTAAATTGTATTACTTTAATATGCCAATAGTATTCAATTTTAAATAATAAAAGAGCTAAATACTTATGCATTTAACTCTTTTATCTATAGACTAATATATATTTTTTACTTACCTTTTATTTCATTAATTAACTTATTAATATGTTCTATAAGTTCATCTAATGGCATACCTGTTCTATCAGATGCATGACCTATTGTTGCTTTTTTAATCATTACTTTTCCAAGGGGTATTTTTAATGTCTTAAATCCAGGATTAATTTCTTCCATTCTATTTTTTAATTGTGGATAACGACTAAATAAATCGCTAATTTTTGTTTCTTTTGTAAGAACTAAGTCCTCTTTATGATTTCCTTCAGTATTTTCAGAAGTTTCTTCTACTTCTTCTTCCTCTTCTTCTATCTCCTCTATTCCCATATTATTTTTTCACCATGTTAATAGTGTCTGGCTTCCAGTTAAACTTCTAATATGAGTGCAATCCTGCATCATTTCTAAGATTCCTCTAAATTTTCCTTCATAATCTCTAATTGCAATATAAGTTATGTGAATAAATAATTCTGGCTTATTAATCCAAAATTCTGCCAAGTCTTCTTCTCCACTTCTAAACTTCTCTACAATTTCCTCTACTATATGTACAGACTTTCTAGAGTGACAGTTCTTCACATCACGACCTATAACATTTTTACTTCTTGGGAAAATTCTATGTTTAGTATCTGTATAGAATTTTACTATTTCATTTTCATCAACATAGCTTAAATCAACTGGCATGTTTTTAAAAATTAAATTTATTTGTTCTAATGTAAGCTTACCTGTAGCTACATCTAATTCCTTGCTTCCAGTTGAATATCCATACTTTTCTAAAAGATGCTGTAATTCTCCTGCAAAACCTTTATTATTATTTAAAGATGATGATACATTTTTTGGTGCTTCCTTTAAATTATCTTTAATATATGCAAAGCCAATTTCTCTATCTCCAGACTTCATATATTCAAATTCTTCATCACTTATAAATGCAATACTTGTTGGATATAAAACACTTTCCTCCTTTTTAACAAGATCTCTTATATCTGCAATAAGAGCTACTTGGTGTTTTATAAATTTGTCTTCATTATTTTCTAATAACTGAATGGTACTATGTCAAGAAAAAGTACAAATTAAATTCGGATAAATTATATTATTACATTTTTCATAGTTAACATGCATTTTTTATATTTTCTGAGTAATATTTATCTTCATATTCATTTGGAGATAAATATCCACAGTGACTATGTATTCTTACTGTATTGTAAAAAGTTTCTATATACTCAAAAATAAGCTTATATGCATGTTTGTAATCTAAAATTTTATAACGATTTATCCACTCTCTTTTAATAAGAGCATGGAAGGATTCTATGCAGGCATTATCCCATGGATAAGCCTTTTTCGAATAACTTGTAATCATATCTTTTGTTGCTATTCTATA
>NZ_FPBY01000240.1 GCF_900116755.1 Clostridium sp. DSM 8431 | reverse complement strand
TAAAATAGTTATCTAAACACAAATCAATCACTTCCTTATAATCATTTGTTTAGATACTTGCCTATATTTATCACTTTTATTCATAATACAGCCTTTTACTTTTAGAACCTTTTGCATGGCAAAACAAAGCTGCTTCCTGCGTTGAAAAGTGTGACATCAGCCACGTTGTTCTAAT
This sequence comes from Clostridium sp. DSM 8431, assembly GCF_900116755.1. Lineage (GTDB taxonomy): Bacteria > Bacillota > Clostridia > Clostridiales > Clostridiaceae > Clostridium. The sequence continues at coordinate 3,869 of NZ_FPBY01000240.1, read as the reverse complement.
TTTACTTGATTTAAAAATAAAAAATAAGTAAATTGTATTAAAAAAAGTGGTTATTTTGATTTTAAATTAATTAATAAATATGTTATACTAAATCTGTATATCTATAAAGGGAGGGAACCTTAAATAGATGGACAAAATATATACAGTTGATAGATTCGAAAATGAATATATTGTTCTGGAAACACCGGATGGTAAAATTATCAATATACATAAAAACAATGTCTTAGACAATGTAGATGAAGGGGATTGTCTAGTTTACAAGAATGATTATTTCTTATTAGATGAAAAAGCTACAAAAGAAAGAAGGCAGGAGATAATTGAAAAAATGAAAAGGATGTGGAAAGATTAATGGATGAGGGCAATAATGATGTTCAAGAATTGGAATCCTCTAATTTAGGCAACTTAGATAGTAAATCAGAAAAAAAGAAGGGAAATTTCTTTTTTGATTGGATAGTACCAATTATAGTAGCTGTAGTTATAGCACTTTTTATAAAGAATTTTTTATTTTTTAAAGTGTATATTCCTTCTGGATCTATGATACCGACATTAAACGAAGGAGATCAGCTTTTTGTAAGTAAAGTATATAATACGGATAAGTTAGAAAGAGGAGACATTATTGTTTTTGATTCTAAGGAACTTGATGATGTATTAATAAAAAGGTTAATAGGACTTCCAGGTGATAAGATAAAAATTATTAATGGAACTGTATATGTTAATGGGGAAAAACTTCAAGAAGATTATGTAAAGAATAATGATAATTTTAGTGGTGAATTTGAAGTTCCTGAAGGAAAATTCTTCTTTTTAGGGGACAATAGAAGTAATTCCTATGATTCACGAAGGTGGCAAGATCCTTATATTGATGCAAGCTGTATAAAAGCAAAGGCAGGATTAAAGGTATATCCTTTCAGTGATTTTGGTTTTGTAAGCTAGCATATAGGGAATAATAATATAAATAAATTTTTTTACTAAGGAAAGAGGTGGATGTGTTATGAATAACAACGGACCTAGAAAAAATAATAAAAAGACAAGAAATACCTTACTTATATATATAGCAATACTTGCGCTTATAATTTTTGGAGCCACTTATTCAAGAGATATATATATGAGTAAAGAAATATCATATAATCAGTTCCTTGACATGGTTAAGGATAAAGAAATTTCAGATATAGTAATTTCATCTGATAATTTAATTATTACTCCAAAAGCAGGAACAGAGTATGCAGGAAAAACACTATATACTCCAAATTTAAATGATGAACAGCTTATACAAAAGCTTGTTGATGATGGAGAAATTAACTTTATAGGTAAAAATCCTAAAGAGTCAGTATGGCTTAATATGTTATTTACCTTTGTAGGACCTCTTATATTATTATTCATAATGTATAGACTATTCTCAAGCAGGTTTAGTGGCAAAATGGGAGGCGGCATTGGAAACATAGGTAAGAACAATGCTAAAGTTTATGTTGAAAATGAAATAAAAGTTACTTTTAATGATGTTGCAGGACAAGAAGAAGCAAAAGAATCTCTAGAAGAAGTAATAAGCTTCTTAAACAATCCTACAAAGTACACAGAAATTGGTGCTAAACTTCCAAAGGGTGTTCTTTTAGTAGGACCTCCAGGAACAGGTAAAACTCTTATTGCTAAAGCAGTTGCTGGAGAAGCAAAAGTTCCATTCTTCTCACTATCAGGTTCAAGCTTTGTTGAAATGTTTGTTGGGGTTGGAGCTTCAAGAGTTAGAGAATTATTTAAAGATGCAGTTGCAAAAGCACCTTGTATAATCTTTATTGATGAAATTGATGCTATTGGTAAGAGTAGAGATAATCAAATGCAAAGTAATGATGAAAGAGAACAAACTCTTAATCAATTATTATCTGAAATGGATGGATTTGATTCATCAAAGGGTATAGTTATACTAGCTGCTACTAATAGACCAGAAATACTAGATAAAGCATTACTTAGACCAGGAAGATTCGATAGAAGAGTTATTGTTGATAGACCTGACTTAAAAGGTAGAGAAGCAATATTAAGAGTTCATGCTAAAGATGTAGCATTAGATGATGATGTTGATTTAGATGAAATAGCAAAAGGAACTCCTGGAGCAGTAGGAGCTGACCTTGCAAACATAGTTAATGAAGCAGCGTTAAGAGCTGTTAAACATGGCAGAAAGAAAGTTTTACAAGAAGATTTAAGAGATGCTGTAGAAGTTATTATTGCAGGTAAAGAAAAGAAAGATAGAATACTTTCACCTAGAGAAAAGAAAACTGTTGCATTCCATGAAGTTGGGCATGCGCTTGTAGCTGCTTTACTAAAAGGAACAGATCCAGTTCACAAGATTACTATAGTGCCTAGAACTATGGGAGCACTTGGATACACAATGCAACTTCCAGAAGAAGAAAAGTATTTAAGTACTAAGGAAGAGTTATTAAATCAAATAACTACACTTCTAGGAGGAAGAACTGCTGAAGAAGTTGTATTTAATGAAATAACAACAGGTGCATCAAATGATATCGAAAGAGCATCACAAATAGCTAGAGGAATAGTTACTATTTATGGTATGACTGATAAGTTTGATATGGTAGGTCTAGAATCTATTCAAAATAGATATCTTGATGGAAGAGCAGTTAGAAACTGTAGTGAAGAAACATCAACAATGATTGATGCTGAAATATTAAAAATAATAAAAGAATGTCATAAAAAAGCTAGAGAAATCTTAGAAAATAATAGAGATTTACTTGATAAGATAGCAGATGTTCTTCTTGAAAAAGAAACTATTTTTGGTGCTGAATTCATGGAAATAGTATATGAAAAATATCCAGAATTAAAGCAAGAAAATAAAGAAGTAGCAGTAGAAAAAGAAGATGCTGTTTCTAAAGATGACAATGCTGAAGATGTACATGTAGAAGAAGTAATAGATGTTGAAATCGAAGAAGTAGAAACTGAAGATGTACCAGAAGAAAAATCTGAAAAAGCAGGTCAAAGTATAGATAAAGTTATTGAATAGAAGATTAAATTAAAAAGGGGACTGTCTTGAATTAACAAGACAGCCTTTTTAATCTTTATATGAGAGTGTTCTGAAAGGAGACAGTAATTAATTATTAAAAACATAGATAGAGATGTGTTTAGAAGTATTAAAATATACTCAAGAGGTGAAATTAATGAATTCTAAACATGTAACAAATTACAAACCAAAAGATTTTGCTGAATTGCTTGGTGTGCTTGGTGTGAGTGTAAAAACTTTACAACGTTGAAAATATACTAAAAGCCAAAAGAATCCCAACTGATAGAAGAGATTATACCTAAGACCAGTATTTAGAGTTTAAAGGTATTAATAATGTTTTAATTAATTATTTATACTAGGGTTTCTACAAATGGACAAAAAGATGATTAAAAAAATCAAGTTGAGTTTCTTCTTAACTTTAAATCTTCTAAAGGAATAATTGTAGATAAAACGATTGAAGATAGACACAGAATAATGATACCTACTTTAAAAAATTTAAGATTAAAAGAATATGGCTATATTCCAGTAGGAGCGAAGGTTATTAGTGGAACTGTATCTAAAAAAGCAAATAGATATTATGTGTCTGTAATTATTGATACTGAAATTATACCACAGAAAAATACAAATCAAGGAGTAGGAATTGATTTAGGTATTAAGGATTTTGCTATTTGTAGCAACTTAGATAAACCTTATAAAAATATAAATAAAACTCAAAGAGTTAAAAAATAGAAAAGAGATTATTAAGAGAACAAAGAAAGCTTTCAAGGAAATATGAGAGTTTAAAATTAAGAAATAAAAAAGAGAAAGGAGAAGCTACTAGACAAAATATCCAAAAACAAATAGTTAAGGTACAAATACTTCATCAAAGACT
>NZ_FPBY01000034.1 GCF_900116755.1 Clostridium sp. DSM 8431 | reverse complement strand
GTACTTTTAACAAAAGATTTTTTGCAAGTTTTACATAAATATCTTTGAGTTTCTTTATTCTTACCATTTTTAACTATGTATTTATTTTTACAATGAGGGCAAATTAATTCTGTTGTTTCTTTATTATTTGAAACATTAATTAAAATGCTGATATCTATTAATAATTTTCTTTTAGCTGCATTACTTAAAAGCTTTATATTTTCTAAAATTTTAAAATAGTTATCTAAACACAAATCAATCACTTCCTTATAATCATTTGTTTAGATACTTGCCTATATTTATCACTTTTATTCATAATACAGCAAAAAATTATATTTAAATAGTAATTTACACGAAGTAATATAACATATAATTTAAAACACACTCTTGTCCATTATTCGTAAAGTAATAATGGTTTATTAAGTGTACCCTTTTTTTAAAATTATTTTTTGAAATTTTTTATTTTTTTGTATAACTGGTCTATGCATTTAAAAAAATAACAGGCACAATAAAGCGCCTGTTATTTCTTAATTAGGTGAATTTTAATTGGATGATTTCTCAAGAGCTATACATACTACTAAATTTGCATCTGCCTTTTTTAAAGTTTCCTTACATGCATTTAAAGAAGTGCCTTTAGTTAAAAAATAATCAAAGATAATTATATTTTTATCCTTTAAATCATCGCAGCAAATATTAATAGTACCACCATCTCTATTAAGACATTTTTTAAAATTTAAATTTTCATGATTTCCACTTAATTTTTGTAAAAGCTTCATCATGCCTTGGCTTATGTTATCTCCATCATTTGTTGGCACAGTTGTTAGGATATCAAAATCTTCAAGATTATAGTCCTTTAAAGTTTCTTCAAGAAGATTGCTATAATATTCAACTGCTTCCTCTTTATTATCCCTAAGTGCTAATATACTTCCCAATGTATCCTTCGTGAAATTACCTTTCTCAATATTTTTATAATTAGACTCATTTAAATAATATATACCCGAATTAGATTTATTTAACATAACTCTGCACCCCCCACCTTTATAATATAATCTTTTATGAATATAACAAAGCCCAGAAATAGTTAATTATTTATCATTTTCCACCTTATATTTTTCTATTTATTGGTTTTTCTTTAATTTATATAATTTTCTGACTTTTTATTTTTTATGAATATCCTTCTGATTTTTGTCTAGAATAACTATTGAGGTGATAAAATGAAAGCTACAATAACATTTAAACAAAAAATAAGAGCAGTATATATTTTAGCTTTAAGTGTAATAGTTGCATTAATAATAGCTTCTAATATTTCATTAATCTATTTTAGCAATATAACTATTAATAGGCTGGTCATTTCTTCAATATTATTAACTATTTCAGGAGTAGTACTATCAATTCCTGTTTATATAACAAACAATGTATTAAAAGATGTTAAAGCTCAAAATTTTAAAGGTGCAAATATTCTATTAAATATTGCTGGAACTGGTTTATTTATGATTTTAATTTATTTATTATTTGCTATATATACATTTATCTCATTTATACCTTTTCGCTAAAAAAGTTATAGATTTTCATCCATGACTTTTTTATATTAAACTATTTATTCTTCTTTGATTTTTTATTTAAAATAGTATCAATTAAAACCGCTATAGCTCCATCACCAGTAACATTTGTTCCTGTTCCAAAACTATCTTGTGCAGAGTGAAGAGCAATCATTAACGATTGTTGAATTTGTCCAAAGCCAAACATATCTTGTAAAAGTCCAAGAGCTGCCATAACTCCTCCGCCAGGTACTCCAGGTGCTGCTACCATTGTAACACCAAGCATAAGTATAAATGGAAGGAACTTTCCAAATGTAATATTTTGACCATTCATACACATAACTGCCATTGAAGTAAGTACTAAAGTTATAGTATCTCCAGCTATATGAATAGTTGCACATAATGGAACAACAAATTCTGCTACATCGTCACTAACACCATTTTTCTTTACACATTCTAAATTAACTGGAATAGTAGCTGCTGATGATTGTGTTCCCGCAGCTGTCATATATGCAGGAAATTCATTTTTTAATAAAGTTAAAGGATTCTTTTTCCCAACAGATCCTGCTATTAAATACTGAATTATTAAATAAACAAATTGTAAAATTAAAAGTACTATATAAACAATTCCGAAAGTTTTAAGAGTATTGAATATTTCACCAGTATAACTCAGCTCTGCAAATATACATCCAATATAAATTGGAACAAGTGGTATTATAATTTTTGAAACTACCATTAATATAATTTCATTAAATTCTTCAGCTACCTTTAAAAATATGCTTTCTTTAATTCTTGATAAACCTATTCCAAGTATAAAAGCAAGAATAAGTGAAGACATAACACCCATAATTGGAGGCATTTCTATAGTAAACATAGGATTTATTGCTCCTACATTTTCCTCTAAAGATTTGCTTACTGTTATAAGTTTAGGTAAAATATTTGAACCTGCAATATAAGCTAAAAATCCAGCTAAGATTGTTGAGATATAAGCTATAGCTGTTGTAAGTAAAAGTCCTTCACTAGACTTACTTCCAAGGGATGCTATCCCTGGTACTATAAATGCAAGTATAATTAACGGTATTACAAAAGATAAAAAGTTCTTAAATAGAGTTCCTAAAGTTGCAAGGATCTCTATAGGAAAAATAAGTTCAAATTTAGAACAAATAAGTCCTACACCTATACCTAATATAAGGCATACTATGATTCTACTTATTAATGACATTCTTTTCATATAAATTCTCTCCTTATGTATCTCTATGAAATTCATTTGTATTCCTATTGTGTACACTATAAAGGTTTTTTTTAAATTTGTCAAATATTCTTTTAATAAAAAATCCTTTTTATTCCTTTTATCCATTTCTCTTCATCTATATAACCTTCTATCATTTCAGCACTTTTTATCTGCCAATTATAATAATCTTTATGAGGATAAGAGTATTTATCTAATATAGACATAATAGTTCCGCCATGAACTATAAGAGCAATGGATTCATACTTATTTTTAACACAATCTTCTATAATATACTCAAAGGATTTTATGCATCTTTTTTTAAAGTCACTTAAAGGTTCTCCATTTGGAAAATCCATAGTCCCCATACTGTCTATCCATTTTTGATAGTCTTCATTTCCTGAAAGCTCTTTATAATTTTTATTTTCAAAATCTCCAAAATCACATTCTCTTAAATCATTTATTATCACAGATTCTAATTTACTATATAAAATTACTGCAGTCTCAATGCACCTAAGCATGGGACTGCAGTAAACAACATCTACCTTTGGATAAGACTTTGATTTTAAGAGTTCTATTCCTTCCTTAGCTAAATGTTCATTAGTTATACCAATGTATCTATGCATAAGGTTTCCATTCGTTTTAGAATGTCTTATAAAATAAACCTTTATCAAAATTTTCACCCCTTAATCTTTAAAGCTGTTCCATACATAACTCTATAAACCTCTTTTGCTTTAAGCGCTACAAAACAGCTAATTCTTCCATGAGCTTCACGAAAAATTCTATCATCCTTTTCTATAGGCACAATTCCATAGCCTACCTCATCAGAAATAATTATTAAATCTTCTTTTTTTAAAATTTCTTCAAGAAAAGCTATAATCTGCTCTATAGTTTTTCCTTCTTTTAAAAGCTTTCTATTAAATTCATGAAAGTTATAAATTACTCTTTCACCTTTATATTCTTCTTCATTTTCTCCAAAATAAACTTCATCCTGTTTTAAATTATACTCTTCTAAAACAAAGTTAAGCTTATTATTATATTTTCCACCTATTACAAATATCATATTAAAAACCTCTAAAATAAAATATTAAGAAATACTACTACAATCATAATCATAAGTTCGCAAATTTGAAGGAAAAACCCAGCAAGATCTCCAGTAATACCTCCAAAGTTTTTATAGCTCATAGATTTATAATATACAAAGGAACTTAAAGCAGATAAAAAAGCTCCAAGCCCTAATATTGCATTAATATAAATCATTAAAATAGCTATTAAAATTATATAAAATATCATAACATTTTTAACAGTATTCTTCTCTGCTCCATCCTTAAAGGTTCTTGCAAGACCACTATTTTTTGCACTTTGAAATTTAACTATAGACATTGCACTTAAGCTTCTTGATAATACAAAACCCCAAGCAATGATAAATACAGAATCAAAATTTCTAATTTCGCTTACTATTCCAAAATTCAAAATAAAATACACAATACATGTAATAAGCGCAAAGGCTCCTATATGAGAATCCTTTAATATTTCAAGTTTTCTTTCTTTACTTTGATAAGAATTTACAGCATCCATTGTATCAACAAAACCATCAACATGAATACCTCCTGTTATAAGTATAGGAATAACAGTAAAAACTGCACTTCTTAAAATATTATTTAGCCCTAAGCTATTTGAAATTATAAACCACAAATAAAATAAAGCACCTATTACTATTCCCACAAAAGGAAAGAAACATAAAGCATATCTCATATTCTTCTCATCCCACTTTGCCTCAGGCATAGGAATTTTTGAGTACATAGAGAAAGCTATTTTAACTGGTTCAAGCATTTTTATTTCCTCCCTTTAAACTAATTGGAATTCCATATACAACTTCTATTAATTCATCTGCCTTTTTAGAGATTTCACTTATAATTTCTGATGAATATTTTATATACCTTTCAGTTTCATCATCATACTTAATACCATCACTATAAATTTCATTAGTTACTATAACTAAATTTTCACACTGGTTATATATATTATCTATTCCCTTTAAAATTTCAGGAACTGTTTTTTCCTTAGCTCCCTCTTCATTAAACATTTCATTAGCAATAACATTAGAAATACAGTCAAGTAAAACTGTAGATCTTTTAGGTATTTTTAAAGATTTTAAATCTGTATAACATTCATAAGTCTTAAAATTCTTATCTTTTCTTAAAATTAAATGTCTATTTATTTTCTTTTTGCATTCCTCATCATAAGGATACATGGTAGCAATATAAATAAGCTCATTATTATTTAAACTAACAGCTTTATTTTCTGCAAATTCAGATTTACCACTGCCACTTCCACCTGTAACTATACTTAACATATTAAACTCCTATAAAGGTTTATACTCAAAACCAAATTCACCAAAAGTACTCATATCTTTATAAACCTTAGATGCCATATCTAAAAGTGGAATAGCACTTACAGCTCCGCTTCCCTCTCCTAAACACATTTCACAAGTTAATAAGGGCTTTAAGCCTAAAGCATCAAGAAGGATTCTTCCTGCAGGTTCCTTTGAAACATGAGAAGGAATAATATAATCCTTAATATTTTCATTCATTCGTACTGCTAGTAAAGCAGCAACTGCTGAAATAAATCCATCAATCATAACAGGAATATTATACACAGCTCCTCCTATAAAAATCCCTGTAAGTCCAGCAATATCAAGGCCTCCAACAGTGCTTAAAACATCAATCATCTCATCCTTATTAGGATTATTAACTTCTATTCCTTTTTTTATAACATCTATTTTATGAATAAGTCCTTCATCACTTAATCCAGCACCTTTACCTGTTACCTCTTCAACTGGAAGATCTAAAAGCACAGAAGCTAAAGCACTGCTAGTAGAAGTGTTTCCTATACCCATTTCCCCAGTTGCAATAAGGGTGTACCCCATATCCTTTAAGTCCTTAACAAGCTCAATTCCAGTTTCTATAGCCCTTATTGTTTCTTCTTCACTCATAGCTTGTCCGTGTGCAAAATTCTTTGTTCCATAAGCTATTTTTCTATTAATAACTTTAAAGGGTTTAAGGCCACTACTTTCATCTAAGTAATCATCCATATCTCTATATACCCCAATATCTATAGGAAATAAGTCAACATGAGCCATTTTACACATTATGCTAACCGTTGCCTTTTCCTTTGTAAAATTTTCAGTAACTAAAGCTGTGATTTCTTGACCTGTTTGAGTTACATTTTCTTCTACTATGCCATTATCTGCACACATAGTAATTAAGGCCTTCTTTTCAATATTTACATCCACATTATTTAAAGCCCCTGCAATTTTAATTATGTTTTCCTCTAAAAGTCCAAGACTTCTTAAAGGCTTAGCTATGCTATCCCACTTCCTTCTAGACAGATGAAGAATCTTTTCATCTGCTTTAGTTATACTTTTAACTGCTTCTTCTAAATTCATTTTTATTGCCCCTTATATTCTTCACATTTCTTTAAAAATCTATATGGTATATTTATATTTGAATAATAATTCATATGTGGATAACCAGCAATTAAATTATTAATTACATGTATACACTTCCATTCTCTCTTTCTAGTAGTTTTTCTAGCCATAAAACTTTCACCACAATTTGTACTATCATAGTAATGAAATTCATGACCTAATATGCTTTCTCCTTCTTTAATTAAATAATTATTCTTCAAAGGACATATTTCAATATAACCAAATCTAGAAAGTTTATGAGTATTATAACATTCTCCACTTATAATACCTGCCATATCATAATACTTTTCATCCTGTGCCTTAAGTCTATCATGAAGATACATAAATCCTCCACACTCAGCTAAAACAGGCATATTATTATTTACTGCTTCTTTAATAGACTTAAGCATAGATTTATTTAAACTAAGTTTTTCAGCATAAAGCTCGGGATAACCTCCTCCAAGGATTACCCCTTGAACATCTTTTGGAAGTTTTTTATCCTCTAAAGGACTAAAATAAACAACCTCAGCATTCATTCTCTCTAGTAGCTTTAAATTATCAGCATAATAGAAGCAAAAGGCTTTATCTAAGGCAACAGCTACTTTCACCTTACTATCTACCTTTGGAACCTTTACTTCTTCACAGGAAATTTCTGAAGCTTCATTAGCTAAAGAAATTATGCCATCTATATCAATAGTTTCTTCCATAGTCTCTGCTAAAATATTAAGCTTATCTTTTAAATCCTCAATTTCAGAAGGAGTAACAAGACCTAAATGTCTACTTTCTATAGTTCCTTCCTTAAGCTTTGGAAGATAACCAAAAACCTTTATCTTAAGTTCTTCTTCAATTAACTCCTTAACATCCTTATAAATCATTTTGGACATATTATTAAGAATTACTCCCTTTATTTTAGAGTCCTTCTTAAACTCAAGAAATCCCTTAATCATAGGAAGAATAGAAAGACTCATTCCTTTGCAGTTTACAACTAAAATAGTTTGTGTATCAGTAAGGCTTGCTACCTCATAAGAACTTGCCTTAGTACCCTTTAAAGAAATACCATCATAATAGCCCATAACTCCTTCTATAACAGAAATATCACTATTTTTCATAGATTCCTTCATTAAATACTTCATAGTGTTCTCATCATTAAAGAAACTATCAAGATTTTTAGAATCAGCCCCAATTATTTTACTATGAAACATAGGATCAATATAATCAGGGCCACACTTAAAGGAAGAAACCTTCATTTTTCTATTAATAAGGCATTGAAGTATACCACAAGTTATTGTGGTTTTACCACTGCCACTTGAAGCTGCTGCTATCATAACTCTAGATTTAGTCAAGCTTTTCCCCTCCCTTTAAGGTAATTATATAAATAGGATTTTGACCTGTCATCATATTATATCCTGCTATCTTTCTGCTCTTTGCAGCTGTAATCTGAGTAATATCCACATCTACAAAAGAAAACTCCTTAGCTATTTCCATAGCTTCTACTAAGGTTTCTAAAGTAATAGAATTAATAACAATCTTTATTTCAGGATTTTTATAAAGAAGCAACTCCACTATTTCTCTTAAATTACCTGAACTTCCTCCTATAAAGGCATGAGTTGGAATATCTAAATTCATAAGAGCGTGTGGTGCTGAACCTTTAACTATAATTAGATTATCAGCCTTAAACTTCTCCTTATTTCTACTTATAAGCAGAGTGGCTTCTTCTTTCTTTTCAATAGCATATACTTTCCCCTTAGAAAGATTTAAAGCAGCTTCAATTCCAATAGAGCCTGTTCCTGCACCTATATCATAAAGAATAGAATCCTCCAAAAGTCCAAGTTTTATAATTGAAAGACTTCTTATATCTTCCTTAGTCATAGGAACCTTATCCCTTATAAATTCATCATCCTTAATATTTCTATAAATACTGCTATCATAAGTTTCATTAAAGAAAATAGCTACACATAATCCAGTAATATCAGAGTCAATAAAGTTACTCACATAACCTTCTTTTATCAACTCATCTTCATAAGAAAGATTACTTCCAATAGCTACTTTTAAATCACCTAAGCCAAAATCATAAAGCTTTCTCATTACACTTTTAACATCACTTTTATCTCCACCTAAAAGGGTAAATACAGTTTTATTATTTAATACTTCATGGACTATATTAACATCTCTTCCATGCATACTTACAAGCTTTATGTCTTCCCAAGATATTTTAAGTTTAGAAGCAAAATAAACAACTGAAGAAATACCAGGAATAACATTAACATTATATCCTTCAATTCTTTCTATCATCTTCTTTGCACCACTGTAAAAGCCTGCATCTCCTGAATAAGCAATAGCTACATTTTTATATTCATCATGCTCCTTTATAAAATCTAAAATTTCTGCATATTTATATGACTTAAAGCTAGGTTTGTCAAAAACTTCAAGAGATTTTAACATTCTATCTGCTCCAATTAAAACATCACAGTTTTCAAAGACTTCCTTAGCCTCTAAAGTCATAGTATTCATATTTCCAAGGCCTATAGATACAAGATTAACTGTTCTAGTTCTCTTAATATTTAATCTATCATCTAAAAGACTTAAAACCTCATTTAAAGTTAATCCCTCTTCCTTTAAAGGTCTTCCAATAACAATTGCTTTAACTCCTGTTTCTAAAGCTGACTGAATCTTTTCATGAAAGCCTCCTTCTTTTCCTGAAGACTTAGTAACCAAAAATTTAGCATTAATTTGCTTTAATAGTGCCTTATTAAATTCATTAGTAAAGGGTCCTTGCATTGCAATTAGATTTCTTCCTTTAAAACCTAAACTATTGCACTTATTAACTACTTCATCTGTAGATAATACCCTTGCAAAAATTCTTTCTTCATAATTATTAATAGCAGTGTACTTTTCAACTTCCTTACTACCAGTTGTAACTAGTACATTTCCTTTAGTAGTATTTAAATACTCACAAGCCTCTTCTATACTATCTACAAAAATCACATTTTCTAAATCTGAAGAAGAAATTTCCTCTTCCTTTCTAATAACTCTTAAACACTCTTTATCTAACTCTAAGCAAGCATTTTTTATATTTTTGCTTACTTCTACAGCATAAGGATGAGTTGCATCTATTACAAAATCAACCTTTTCCTCTTCTAAAAATACCTTAATTTCCTCTTTATTAAGTCTACTTGAGGAAATTCTTATATTTGGAGTTTCCTCAATTAAAGTTTTTCCATAGTCTGTAGCAACTGAAACAATTACCTGAGCCTTTTTATTTTTTAAATGTTCAGCAATTAATCTTCCTTCTGTTGTACCTGCAAATAATAAAACCTTAAACATTCTTATATCCTCTAGGAGTTACAAGCCTATCTCCTTCTATTTTACTCATAGAATTTCCTATAAATACAGTTGTAAACATATCAACCTTAGTATCTCTAAGTTCTTCTAGAGTTAATACACGGCTTTCTTCTCCCTCTCTTCCAATATTTTTAACTAAGCCGCAAGGTCTGTCCTTTTCTGCATATTTTAGTACTATATCACATGCCTTTTGAAGGTAATCATGTCTCTTCTTACTTGAAGGATTGTAAAGAACTATTACAAAGTCTGAAGCTGCTGCACATTCAATTCTCTTTTCAATCTTTTCTAAAGGAGTTAAAAGGTCACTTAAACTTATTACAGCAAAATCATGAATTAAAGGTGCTCCAAGAACTGCTGCTCCACTATTAGCTGCTGTTATTCCTGGAATCACTTCAACTTCTATACCTTCATAATTTTTTGATACTTCTATCATAATTTCTGCAAGACCATAAATACCTGCATCTCCACTACATATTAAAGAAACATTATTCCCCTTTTTAGCTTCTTCAAAAGCAAGAATACATCTATCTACTTCTTTTTTCATAGGTGTTGTCAAAAATTTTTTTCCCTTAAAATGATCTTCTACAAGATCAACATAAACTGTATAACCTACAATAACATCACTATTTTCTAAAGCCTTTATAGCTTTTAATGTCATTGATTCATAATCTCCTGGTCCTATACCTACACAATATACTTTATTCAAACTTAACACTCCATTCTTCTTTTGCTATTGAGGCTGTAACCCCATTATTACTAGTCTTCTTTATATAAATTTCTCCGCCTAAGCTTCCAGAAATAGCAGCTCTTTCACACACGTTATCAACTCCAGTTACACTACTTACAAAAGCTGATTTTGAAAAGTCACCTTTAGCTTTTTTAAGCTCTTCAGCTGTAAAAACTTTAAAAGGTATGTTATATTTTTTACTAAAGTCTAGTATTCCCTGTTCGTTTTTCTTTAAGTCAATACTATATATCCCCTTTATAGCTTTAATACTTATATTGTTTTCCTTAAGAACTGAAAAAACAAGACTTTCAATATCCTCTAAAGGTTTATTCTTTCTGCATCCTATTCCTAAACTCAAGTTTTTTGGAATAAGATTCATAGTAAATTTAAAAGGCTTTATATCTTTATAAGAGATGCAAATTCCAAAATCTTCTTCATCTAAAACTATTTTTCTTGGTAATTCACCTAAAAGCTTTAAGTCACTATAAAGCCCTACATTCTTTCCTTCTAAAATTCTTCCTGAAATAACCTTAATATCTTTAATATTATCTATAATAAGATTGTTAGAAACAGCAAAATTATCTACTGCAAATTCATTATTAATATCTGTAGCTGTTGTAATAACTGCCTTTCCCTTTAAATACTCTGCTATTTTAATAGAAAGTTTATTAGCTCCTCCAATATGCCCACTTAATAAAGGAATTATAAACTCTCCTTTTTCATCAATAACTAAAACTGCAGGATCTATATCTTTAGACTTAATAAAGGGTGCAATAGTTCTTACTGCAATGCCTAAAGCACCTATAAAACATAAAGCATCATATTTATTAAAATTCTCTAAAGTCCATTCCCTTAAAGAAGGCTCAAGGGAATTTAAATTATTATTTTCTGCAAACTTACTTAATGTAAACCCTGTAGCTTTAATATCTTCTTTTCTTAAAAATTCTAATATTTTTTTATTAAGATTACATCCCTTTGAAGTAAAACTAAGTACTGCTATTTTCATAAGTACCTACTTTCCTTCTCTAAACTCAGTTGTAAAATATGGATTATATAACTCAGATCTGTCATAATCAGAGTCAAGTACATTACCTACAACTATTAAAGCTGTTTTCTTAATATTATTCATAGCTGCACTTTCATAAAGAGTAGAAACTGTACATCTTACTACCTTTTCATCTTCCCAAGTAGCCTTATAAACTATAGCTGCTGAAGTATCAGGTGTAAAACCACCAGATATAAGTCTTTCCTGAAGCTCTTTTAAAAGTCCTGTACTTAAAAATATTACCATTGTAGCATTAGTTCTTGCAAAATTTTCTATGCTTTCTTTCTCTGGTACAGGAGTTCTTCCAGCCATTCTTGTAATAACTACTGATTGAGATACATTTGGAAGGGTGTATTCTGTTTTTAAAGCTGCTGCTGCACCACAGAAGGAACTTACCCCAGGACAGTATTCATACTTAATATTATGTTTATCTAATATATCCATCTGTTCTTTTATAGCTCCATAAAGACATGGGTCTCCAGTGTGAAGTCTTACAGTCATCTTACCTTCTTCTTCTGCCTTAAGCATAACCTCCATAACTTCTTCTAAAGTCATCTTTGCACTATTATAAACTTCACAAGATTCTTTTTTTACCTTTAATAGTTCTGGATTAACTAATGACCCAGCATATATAATAACATCTGCTTCCATAAGAAGTTTTTGACCTCTTACAGTAATTAAATCTTCAGCTCCTGAACCAGCTCCAACAAAATTAACCATTTATCTATTTCTCCTTTACAATTATAAGTGAATAATAGCTTGCATCTTCATTTATACTATCAATATCCATATATACTTTTTCATTTTCCATACCACAATTTTCAACCATTACAGCATTTAAATTCTTTTCTTTTATCTTTTCTTTTACAGAAGAAATTTTCTTTCCACTTTTCATAAGAACTTTTGTACCTGAGAAATCTAAAGATTCTTCTATTTGATAAGATGCTGGTATAATATGAAGTTCTTCTGATTTTTCCACTAATCCTTCATTTATTCTTGCAGCTGCTGCACAGAAAGATGGAACTCCACTTACAATTTCAGTTTCATATCCAGCAGACTTTATAAGCTTATGTATATAAATATAAGTTGAGTATACACAAGGATCACCTAAAGTTAAGAAAGCAATATTTTTACCTTCTTTTAAATGACTTATTATAATATCTCTTCCTTCATTATGAGCCTTCTTTAATTTTTCTTCATCCTTAGTCATTGGCATATGAATAAATAAAAATTCCTTATTATCTATATCAGGTATAGCCTGCTTTACTATCTTATACGCTATACATTTATCCTTTGAAGTATTCGGAACAGCTATAATATCGCTTTCATTAATAATTCTTACTGCCTTTAACGTTAAATTTTCTGGATCTCCAGGACCCACACCTACTCCATAAAGTTTTCCCATTTCAATTAATTTCCTTTCTTATTTATCTTCTTTATCATTTGTTTAGCATTATCAGTTTCTCCAAGAACGCCAAAAACATTAGAGAAAACAATAACTGCTATTTCAAGGTTACTACCCTTAGCTCTATTATTTAAATAAAACTCTATTTTATCTGTTACATTTTTCATTGTTGCTTCCATAAGATTATTTTCATTTAATATCTTAAGGGCATCATCTGTAGTAACTGAATTCATAACTTCCTTTAAAACCCTAGTATCTGCTCCAGCTAAAAGTGCATTTGCTGTAAGGATCTCCATTCTTGAATCTGAATTTTTAGAGTGGGTATTCATTATACCTCCTGCAACCTTTACAAACTTTCCTATATGAGAAATGAAAAGTATTCCTTTTACTCCAAGCTGAACAGCCATATCAACAGTTTCTCCAACAAAGTTACTGCACTTAACACTTTTACTTACATCAAGATTTAACTGTTCTTCAGAGAATGTTTGACCATAATTACCTGGAGTTATCAACATATAATCATGACCATCAGCTAAATATTGTCCCATCTCAACTCTAGTAGTATCAATAAGAGCTTTTTCACTCATAGGCTCAACTATTCCTGAAGTACCAAGAATAGAAATACCACCTATAATCCCTAATCTTGGATTAAAGGTTCTTTTTGCTATTTCTTCTCCTTCTGGCACTGATATAACAACCTTAATGCCACCTTCATAATTATTATCTTCTGAGACTTTAGTTACCGCTTCTTTTATCATTCTCATAGGAGTATTATTAATGGCAGACATACCAATATCACACTGAAGTCCTGGCTTTGTTACTGTTCCAACGCCTTCTCCTCCAGTAACTTCTATTCCCTTTTCATCAGTTAAAGACACCTTGGCAAAAATAAGTATTCCATGAGTTGCATCAGGGTCATCTCCACCATCTTTTCTTATGGCACAGCTCACATAATTATCCTTTAAATCTATTTCCAATACATCTAAATTAAGAAGAAGACCTTTGGGTGTCATAAGCTCAATTTTATCTACTTTTTCTCTTTTAAAAAGCATTGTAGCAGCCGCCTTAGCTGCCGCTGCTGCACATGAACCTGTAGTATATCCTCTTTTACTTTTTTTATTATCTACAAAAACGTATCTATTATCTTCAAATCTATTGCTTTTTTCTTTTGTTTCCATCTCTTTACGCATATTCTTTCCTTAAAATTTCCGCCTGTTTTTCTGTAACACAAATAGAGTTTATATCTATTGTTGATGGAACTGTAAGGAGTGAATATTCCTTAATCCAAAGGTTACCATCAATAAGTTTTTCAGTATTAATGGCCTTAGAAGAATCTTCTTCAACTACTTCTTCTAAGTCTTTATAAGGAGTAATAACAACAACCCTCCTTACATATTCCTCTAATTCACTATAAACATTAAAGAAACTATTATAATTTTCAAAATTACCACTTGATGTTACAAGCTTAACATATAAATTTAGTTCCTTTGCTAAGTCTACTGCCTTTAACATTTAAATATCACCTTTAATCACTAAAATTTAAATTAATATATAATCTATCCTCACCTATAACAGTATTTTGGAAAACTTCTGTAGCATTATGAAGATATTCATCAGGATTTATAAGAGCAGTACCTAAATGAGTTAAAACAAGTTTTTTTACTCTTCCATTCAAAGCAAAATTAGCTGCTTCTCTAAAGGTCATATGCTTATTTTTAACCGCCTTATCTATATCTATGTCGTCTCCATAAGTTCCCTCACAATAAAGAATATGGCTATTTAGTGAAAAATCTTCTAAAGCTTTATTTGGTCTTGTATCCGTTACAAAAGAAACCTTTTTACCTTTCTCTTTCTTCACCTAAAACCATATCTTTAGTATAAATTTTACCTTCATATTCTATTTTATCCATAGTCTTTTGAAGCTTATTCCATAACACTTTAGGTACATTATTCTTAGTAGCCTTATCTACTGAAAATCTTGGACTTCTTTTAAAATAAAAACTATAAGAATTACATGGAGAAGAATGATCCGCCTCTAATATTCCAATCTTAACCAAACCTTCCATGATATCTATTTCCTTATTAGTAATTTCATGAACTATAACTTCATAAGGAAGATATTTTGCTACAGTCATAAGCCCATTTACAGCTTCTGTTATGCCTTCAGGTCCAATTATAGTAACAGGCTCTGTCCTTCCGCTGTTCCCCATAGTTTCTAAAAGGCCAGGAAGACCTATTATATGATCTCCATGAGTATGAGTAATACATATAATATCAATGGTTTTAAATCCAGACTTAGCTATCTTCATAGATACTTGAGTTCCTTCTCCACAGTCTATTAATATTTTTCTCCCCATATATCCTATTAATAAGGAAGATAAAAATCTATTTGGCGTAGGCATGCTTCCACCACAGCCTAAAAGCGTTAAATCAATCATCCATTAACCACCTCAATTTTATTTATTTCCTTATATTCCTCTAATAAAACATCCATAGTTTTCTTTATTCTCTTAACTTCTTTTTTCATTTGCACTACATTTTTATCAAAGTCTTCTCTATCTACGGGTTGTCCACACTTACAATTTAGTTTAATTATACTTATATCTACATCTATTGGTTTTTTTAAAATACGTATTTTATCTATTTCTTGAACAACATAATGAATAAATTGTTTTTCATCTTTTACTTCATAATTATAAGATTGAAATTTTTCAAGCTTACTTAATAAATTAGTACATTCCTCTTCAATATAATTTGTAGTCATTCTGGCATAATCAAAATTCAAACTATCAATATGCTCAGGAAGAACTATCGAAGACATTTCTATTAAGTCTACTATCTTAATCATATCCTTTATTATTTTTTCCTTATTTATATAATCTAAACATTGTTTATACTCTCTTTTTTTCTTATCTTCAGTTGCATACATGTAATTTAAAAATTCTATAATCTTATCTTGATTTCTTAAAATTTCAATTACATGTGTAAGGTTTTCAAAACATTTATTACAAACTTTATTTAAAAACCCATAATCATATTTAGATGGAGTATCGTATAATTTCTTGAAATTTTCAAAAATCTCAACAAATGCTCCTAAAGAATTAGCAAAGCATTTTTCATCTTCAGACTCCTCACCTATAGGTTTATATTTATAATAGAAATGATTTTTATTAAGTTTAAGTCTATTTAAGGTAATCTCAATTTCATATCTTGAAGAATCAAGATAAAAAACATCATCATTTAATTCATTGAAAGATCTTGGATATTCTCCATTTTCATTTGAAAATTCTTTGGAAAGTTCAAAGATTTCATCCACAAGTTTATCTACTCTAGCATATCTTTTTCTTTCCTTTTTTCTTGTGATTTTCTTAAATAATTTCATATGATATTACTTCCTTGTCAAAAATGCTTTCCATATTATTTTATATCATAAATTTCTTCACATCAACTTTAGAAAAGACATAATTTCTTCAAATACTAAACCAGTCGTTAAATTTTTCGTTATACTCCTTACAGATAAATTCCTTAATATTGTAAACTAATATATGTTTTTTATATAACAAGTCTGATTTTGTAACTTTTTCAATTTCTTCTATGTCCTTTCCTTTCATAATTAAGAGTGTTCCTGTTAAATCTTTTTTCATTCCAAAAAATAAGATTCTTTCATCTTTAGTTTCTTCTCTTATTATATCTAAATACTTTTTCATTAAGTTATCTAATTTAAGTCCTCCTAGGGGAATTGGATTTTTATAATTACCTTCTACTAAAAATAGCTTCATTTTTAAAGTATTCCTCTCAAAATTTATATTAAATATTCTTACCTGTTTTTGCAATCTTATACCAAGTTTGATGAATTTAATTCAAAAATGTATAATAATCATATCTAAAAATATAAAAGGAGGGTCACTATGAAGCCAAAATTACTTTTTTTTGATATTGATGGTACTTTATTAACTGAAGATACTTTAATAATTCCTGAAAGTACAAAGAGAGCTTTAAAAGAAGCTCAAAGAAATGGACATATTACTTTCATAAACACAGGAAGACCTTTTGTAAGTGTAGATAAATTTATAAAAGATCTTAACTTTGATGGATACATATGTGGATGTGGAACTTTTGTAATGTATAAAGATAAAGTTCTTCTATATAACAAGTTAGATACAAAAGAATGTAAAAAACTAGTTAAGAAACTTAGAGAATATAATATAGATGGCATTTTAGAAGGTCATACAGAACTTTATTATGATACTGATGAAAACATAAACTCTGACTATGTAAAATCTATTAAAAAACGTCATATTGAAACAAATCTTTATAAAGGAAAAACCTTTGACGAAGAAGATATTCAATTTGATAAACTAACTATATTTGGAGATGAAAACAGTAACTTTGATGACTTAAAAAAAGATTTTGAAGATGTTTTTGAATTTATATATAGAGGTGAATATTTCTATGAATTAGTTCCCCATGCCTTCTCAAAAGCCTCTGGAATTAAATTTTTAGAAGATACATTAAAAATACCTCATGAAAATACTTATGCCTTTGGAGACAGTTCAAATGACTTATCTATGCTTGAATACGCTGCAAATAGTGTTGCCATGGGAAGTGGAAACAAGGATTTATTTGATAAAGTATCTTTTGTAACTAAAGATATTAACGAAGACGGAATAGAATATGCCTTAAAACATTATAATATAATTTAAAAAGAAATGGACAAGCCTTTAAGTGAGCTTGTCCATTGTTTCTTTAACTGTGAAAATTTATATTTTTTATAACAAATTTTTATTTAACCATTTATCAAACTAATTCTATAATGCAATAGCAGTGTTTGCTGTAAAATAAACCTTTTTGCCATTATTACTTAAAATCTTCTTAACATTTTCCAATCTATTAAGAAAAATCTCAAAAGTCTCTTCGAAAAAGTCAACATATGCATTTTCAAACATACTTACTTTTTGACTAAAGTTTTTCCATATAGTAATAAGAGCTCCGAAGGAATAAGAAAAGCATCTGTATTCATCATCATTTGGGTTTGTTTGTTCATATTTAAAATCATAATATTTGTCTACTGAAACACCACACTTTATTAAAATCATTTCCAATTCAAAGCGTGCACAGTCTAAATAAAAAATATCCTTTTCAAACTTGTCATAGCTTTTAACTTCTAGGTATCCTGATTTAGAGTTGCAATATGATTTGTTGAATATATCACAAATCAAATCATTTACCATACCAATTTTGATATCAATTCTTTCCTCTTTTTTAACCATCATAATTCCCTACTTTTTCCCAAAACATTAAATAATATTCATAAACCATTTTACACGGTCAATTATTCAAAGTCAAATTATATCGAATTTCTGTGCTATTTTTGTAAAATTATTAATTCAAAAACATATATTATATAAAAAACGCTGTTATCATACGAGAAAAATCATTATTTTGACAAAGAGTATAGATTATTTTTGATTTTTTTTACAATTGTTAAATTGCAAACAAAAAGCTACCATAAGATTTTATGCTTCAACAAAAATCTTATGGTAGCTTTATATTATTTATACTATTTAGCGTATTTCTTTATTATTTCAATAATTATATTCTTTGATATTTCCATACCTTCTACAGTTATATGTTCAGAAGAACCATGGAATGCAAATCCACCTGTTCCTAAATTAGGACATGGAAGACCCATATAGCTTAATGTTGCTCCATCAGTTCCACCTCTAATTGGTTCAATAACTGGCTGAACATCTAATTCCTTCATAGCTTCTTTTGCATTTTCTATTAAGTGGAATGCTGGTTTTATATGTTCCAACATATTTTTATATTGATCATGTATTTCTATAGTTACTGTACCTTCACCATACTTTTCATTTATGAACTTTTCAATTCTCTTTAAAGTATATTTCTTTTCTTCAAACTTAGCACTGTCATGATCTCTTATAATATAATTCATTTTAGCTTCAGCAGTATCACCACTTAAACTTTCTAAATAGAAGAAACCTTCATAATTTTCAGTGTATTCTGGTCTTTCTGCTTCTGGAAGCATGTTGTTAATTTCACAAGCTACATTTAAAGCATTTATCATTGTATTCTTTGCAGAACCTGGATGAACAAGAATTCCCTTTATATTAACTTTAGCAGCTGCTGCATTGAAGTTTTCATAAGATAATTCACCTTCTACTCCACCATCAACTGTGTAAGCAAAATCTGCTCCAAAACCTTTTACATCAAAAGAATGTGCTCCAAGTCCAACTTCTTCATCTGGAGTAAAAGCTACACATATCTTTCCATGAGGAATATCTGATTTTATTATTTCTTCACAGGCAGTTAATATTTCAGCAATACCAGCCTTATCATCTGCACCTAAAAGTGTAGTTCCATCAGTTGTAATTAAAGTTCTTCCCTTCAATTCTTTTAAATGTGGGAAAGTTTCAACTGATAATACTGTATTATTTCCTTTTAATACAACATCTTCACCATTGTAGTTTTCAATGATTTGTGGTTTAACATTTTCTCCACTTGCACTTGGTGCTGTATCCATATGTGAAATAAACCCTATCTTTGGTTTATCTTCATATCCTTCAGTTGCTTCTATATATCCATATACATAGCACTTATCATCAACTCTTACATCCTTTAATCCTAAATTCTTCATTTCTTCTACAAGAATGTTAGCTAAATCAAATTGTCTCATAGTTGTTGGATTTGACTTAGAAGATTCGTCTGATGTTGTATGTATCTTTACATACTTTAATAATCTTTCATATGCTTTCATATTAATATCTCCTTTAAACTATTATTCATACATTTATATTTTAACATTAAATCGCAATAATTGACATATGCTACATTTACTTTTGATTTATTAATAATATTTTCATAGAAAAATTTATTTTTTGGTAATTGCTTTAACAAATCTCCCCATGTAAAAAACACTTAAAGATACTTTATAAATACCTATAAGTGTTTATATATTACTCATAATCTTTAGTTTCTGTTTTTAATCCTTTTTTTCTAAGTTTATTTTCAACTAATTCCTTAAGAAGTGCATAAACTATAGCAAATAAAGGAACACCTATAATCATTCCCACAATTCCCAAAAGTTTAGCAAAAACAAGAATAGAGAATAATATCCAAAAGGCTGATATTCCAATTGAATTTCCTAAAATCTTTGGTCCTATTAAATTTCCATCTACCTGTTGAATTATAATAATTATTAAAATAAACCATGCAGCTTTTATAGGAGATACAAAAAGAATCAAAATTACAGAAGGTACTGCACCTATAAATGGTCCAAAGAAAGGAATAATATTTGTAATTCCAACGATTATAGATACAAGAAGGCTATAAGGCATATTAAATATAGCCAAAACAATAAATGTAATTACGCCTATTATAAAAGAATCTAATATCTTACCACTTAAAAATTTACCAAAGGTTTCATTACTTCTCTGACCAAGTTTTAATATATTCTTTGCATGCTCTAAAGGAAATACAGCATAAATAACCTTTCTAAATAATCCTATAAATTTTTCTTTATCTATTAAAAGATAAATAGAAACTATAAGACCTAAAACTATATTCCATATACTTGAGGCAAATCCTGCTAGCATGCTTCCAAGTACAGGTATAAGATTAGTTACAAACTTAATAATATAATTAACAAAATCATTCCAATTTTCATTTAATGTATTTTGAATATTATCACTTAAATTAATTTCTTCCATAACCTCATTAATTAATGTACCAAGATTATCTATATATCCAGGTATATCATTTACAAGCCCAACTATACTTTCAACTAACTGTGGAAAAACAAATTCCATAAATAAAAGAATAATTAAAAACACAGTTAAATATGTAAGTAAAATTCCCAAACCTCTCTTTGACTTTATCTTAACTTTCCTTAAATACTTATCCTTTAAAATTCTATTTTCATAAAACCTAAGAATGAAATTAAATAAATAAGCTAATACAAATCCCATAATAATAGGTTGCATAACCCCTACAATATATCCTAATTTTCCAAAGACATTACCCATTTGAGATACTCCAAGATAAAATAGGATAACTGAGCAGATTACTAGGAAAGTATATACTGCTATTGTAGTATATTTAGTATTCCAATCAATTTTCATAGCTCCTCCTTTAAATAAAATAACCTTAATTTCATTATCTTAATTATATCAATTATTGTCAACAAATTCTTTGTTAATAAAAACAGACTGGCTTTAACTTTTTTAGCCAGTCCGTATTTTTTATTACTTTTTAATCTTCTTGTTTAATAAAAGAGCTCCATAAACCATAGTACCAACACCCACAGCTGCTGCTAAACCTTCAGCTAAGTGCAGAAAGTTTTTTCCCTTTCCTTTTAAATTACTTAAAGAATTAGAGTTGTTTTCATTAACGTCACTATCTAATTTTTTTGATATATAATAAGCTTTTACAAATCTCTCCTTGGAAAAATTTTCATCAAGCCCATCTTTTAATTTTGATAAATATTCCTCAGTCCATTCTTCTGGATTTTCACTTAAAATCTCTTTATCATGCTCCTGAAAAACATTATAATCAACTGCAAGCTCTAGCGAATCTTTAAAAATTTCATGAGGATAATTTTTTTCAAGTAGCTCATCTTTTAAAATTTTACGTGCTTTAATCATATCATTTTCACTTATAGCAAGTTTTAAGTTATCTATCATATATATCCCTCCAACCCCTCTATTATATAATTATTTTACCATATAATAACATAACTATGCATTCCATATTTAATTTTATTACTGAAAAGGATATTTATAATATAGTTCTTAATTGCACAAAAATTCTCCACCATTAACATGAATAGTTTCACCAGTTACAAAGGATGCCCCCTTAGAAGCTAAAAATACATATGCTTCTGCTAATTCAACTGGCTGACCTGCTCTTTTAAGTAGAGTTTTAGAGCCAAAATTGAGTATGGCAGAAGAAGGCATAGATGAAGGAATTAATGGTGTCCATACTGGTCCTGGTGCTACTGCATTAACCCTTATATTTCTCTTAGAAAGACTTAAGGCTAAAGATCTTGTAAGAGCAGATAAGGCTCCTTTAGTACAAGAATAATCAATTAAACTTTCATTTCCTTGATAAGCAGTAACAGATGTAGTAATTATTATAGAAGTAAATTCCCCCATATAATTTAGGGCCTCTTTTATAATAAAGAAAGTTCCATATACATTAGTTCTAAAAGTTTTTTCAAGCTGAGAAGCTGTAATATCTTCAAAGTTTTGAGAGTAATGCTGTTCTGCTGCATTGCAAATAAGAATATCTATTTTATTATATTTTGATGCCAATTTATTTACTGCTTCTTTGCAAAAACTTTCATCACCTATATCTCCTTTAATTAAAGTGCATTCACCATTATTTTCTTCAATAATAGATTTTGTATCTTCTGTATCCTTATCTTCATTTAAATAAACAATAATAACCTTTGCTCCTTCTTTAGCATATGCAATAGCCGTAGCCTTTCCTATACCGCTATCACCTCCTGTTATTAATGCTATTTTTCCATTTAATCTCTTTCCGTCATTATCATACTCTTCACTCATAAAAACAGGCTTAGGGTTCATATCTTTTTCTATTCCTGGCTGAATATTTTGAGGTTTTGTATTAAAAACCTTAGGAAAACTTTTTTCAGTCATAACTTCATCTCCTGTAAAATAATAATCTCTAATTTATTATTTTCAATTAACAAAAAAATATAAGCAGCTTATCTGCCTGAGATAAGCTGCCATACTCTCCACACTGAATATCTATTCATTTTAGACATAACATGATTTATAGGAATATTCATAGGACATACTTTTTAACATGCTAATGAATTAGAACATTCATTAAATACTTTCTCCTTATAATCTTTTTTTATCTGGTTTTTATGATCTTTATTCTGTAGCTGCTCTAAAATCTTTAGTGCATTAACAGCAGCCACTGCTCCCTTAAAAATATCATTAGATTTATAATTTGCACATGCCTCAAGGCAGCAGCCACACATTAAACATTCAGAAACTGTATACTGCATTGGCACTTTTTTGTAATTAAGTTTAGCATTTTCATCAAGCCACAAATGCATATCTTCCATAGCTTTAAAAAGGCTTGTCCTATCTACCTTTAAATCTTGAATACATGGAAATTTACTTAAAGGTTCTATTTTGATTTCACTACTAGTTTCTAAAAGTTCATTACAAAAGGTTTTACAAGCAAGCCTTGGAACATTATTAATAACCATGGCACAAGCACCACCTATCCCTGTTCACAGCTATAATGCCAACTTATAGGTGAACATACTTTTCCATATATATCTTTTATAACAGACTGTTTATTTATATTCTCAATAAGCATTGTAACAGGTATATTTAAATCACCATCATAATTAAAAAATTGGAAAAATGACGCAGATCCTTTATCTTTCTTTCTCGAAACTTTAAACCTAACCACTAACTTTTCCTCCTATTTCAAGGTTCTTTAAACTCTATTTTAAACTTATTATCCTCAAATAATACAGATGTACATTTTTCATACCTTTTAGATGTTTTAGGATAATCAGATCTTACATGAGCACCTCTTGTCTCTTTTCTTTCATAAGCAAGCTTTTATATTCCATATAACTTCCTTTTATCTTATGACAGAAGCTTTCTAAATTTTCAAGTCCATTATATGAATTTATAAGTTCCTTCTCATCTCTTATAATACCCATAGACTTATTCATAATATAAGAAAGCATATCTTCAACCTTCCATATATCAATGGAGTTTTTATATCTTTTCATTTTCCACTGCTTTCTACAAAGTTTTTCTTCATTAAGAACCTTGTTCATTTCATCTTCTTTTTCCTTTTCAGAGGCCTTATGAATATTTTTTATATATTTAGCAGACATAATGCCTCTAAAAACAACACCTAAAAGAGAATTTCCACCAACTCTATTTGCTCCATGATATTGACATGAACACTCTCCTGAAGCAAAAAGTCTTTTTATATTTGTCCTATGAGTCTCATCAGTTTTTATTCCCCCCATAAAATAATTAACTCCTGGATAAACTGGAATTGGATATCTATGTACATCTAAACACAAGTATTTTTCACAGATTTCACAGGTTTCATGGAGTTTTTTATCTATCACTTCTGATGGAAGCATAGATATATCAAGATAAACTTTATTTTCCCCATTAATACCTAGCTTCATTTCATTACAAACTTTATATATACTTCGCGAAACTATATCTCTTGGCATAAGTTCTCCAATTTTAGGATACCATTCATCCATAAAGCACCACTTCTTACCTTCTCTTAAAGTGTAAAGTTTTCCACCTTCTCCTCTACAGGCTTCAGTAATAAGCATATTCTTAACTTTAGTTTTAATGGTAGTTGGATGATATTGAATCATTTCAAGATTTCCAAGTTCCACTCCCTGACTTAATGCAATTCCTTCACAGCTTCCATCATTTAAAACTGAACCTATAGTCTTACCAAAAAGCTTATTTGGCCCCCCTGATGCAATTACTACAGCATCAGCCTTAATTGGAACAAACTCTCCACTATCATTTACAAATAATGCTCCTACACACTCTTTGTTTTTATTTATAACAAAATGAACTAATGAGCAACCTATAACTCTCTTAATTTTGCCATTTGCTTCATATTTTCTACACAAGGTATTTAAAGCTGTTACTATCTGCTTACCTGTAAGAGAACCAGCATAAGCGAGGGCACTGAAAAACTTTAAGTTTTTCTAGTGCGCTATTCCAAAATCAAAAAGGAGTTAATTAAACTAATAAATTTTAGTTACATTAACTCCCTTTTTGTTTAGTTTTTTGTGCTTTATTAGGAGTTCTATCCTAATAACTTCAATATTCTTTTAACATTTACCGTAAATATTGCTAACGCACCTTGCATTTTCATGGCAATTAGACCTGAAGATGATGCTATATCATATCCATGTCTATGCTTTAATTCACTATTTTTTGCTTCTATTTTATAACGTTCCTTTGATTTTTCTTTAAAATATTCAGTTTTCTGAAA
>NZ_FPBY01000203.1 GCF_900116755.1 Clostridium sp. DSM 8431 | reverse complement strand
TTTAATATGAAATTATTTTACTTTTAGAACCTTTTGCATGGCAAAACAAAGCTGCTTCCTGCGCTGAAAAGCGTGGCGTCAGCCACTTTGTTCTACAAAAAAGAACAGTATTTAAGAATTAAGGATATTATTAATTTTTAAATAAAAAGATACGATAATTATAATAATGTTAAGTTTATTTATAAGGAGTAAATAATTATGCCTGCAATTTGGAATATAGGAAATGTAAATCAATTAGACAATAAGAAGATATCAAGTAAGTTAACCTTTGAGGAGGGGGAAACTTTTAAGGGAATGGTTGTTGGAAAAGGCAGCGAAGATGATGAAGGTAGTGTTATTGTAAGACTTACAAATGGATGGCAGTTTCCAGCAGAACTATTAGAAGATTTTAATGTAGAAGGACAGCATTTAGTTCAATTCAAAGTAGATGGTTTTGAAGATGGCAAGGTAAAATTAAAAATAATTAATGACTTAAGGAATATTAGTGAAGGTGTAGATGAAGATGTAGTTAAAGATTTCATTGAAAAAGAAGGAATGAATGAAAGCGACAAAGATATATTAAAAGCTATGGTTAAATTTAATATTCCACTAACTAAAGAAAATATTGAATTAGTTAAGACTATGATTAATTTTAATAGTAAAGTTAAATCTAAAGAAGGTGTAGAAGATTTTATAAATAAATATATTGCTGGGAAGAATATAGAACCTTCAAGCACAGAAGCATTAGAAATAAAAAATAGTCTTACAGAATTTTTTAGTGTTTTTAAAAATATGAGTAAAGATGAAATTTTATTATTTTTAGAAAATGGGATAGATATAAATACGGAAAATATAGAGAGCTATAATGCTTTGTTTAAAGGAGATACAACCTTAAAAGAATATTTTGATAGTGTATCTAATGAGTTAAGTAAATTAGGGTTCGAAGGAGATAAAAATTTAAATTTACAAGAGTCTCAAATGAAGGGTGTTAATGAAAATGAAGCTTTTCAAAATAAACAATCTATAAAGTACTCTCAAGCTCAAAGTGCAGGCTTAAGAGTATATGATGATACTACTGCAAACAAAAGTAAGGTTAGTTTATTAAACCTTCTTAGAACAATAACAGGAAACGAAAATAATGTTGTGAAAGACACAATTAAAAATATATTATTAGAGAATAAAAATGAATTTAAAGGTCTTGAACTTAATAATATTTTTAATAAACTTGATAATATGACAGAAGATGAAGTAAAGAATATGTTTAATAATTTTGCTTATGGAAATGCTTTGTCAAAGGAGTCTGTAGAAACAGTATTAGAACAAATTATAGGGAAGAATATAAGTTTATCAAATAGTGACTATGAAAGCATTAAAAGCTTACTTGATTTTGAAGACAGTGAAAGTACTAATTTGAAGGGAAATGAACAATCATCTAATTTGAAAAATACTAATATTAATAATGAAGAACTTTTAAAAAATAGTAATCTATCAGTTAAAGACTTGGATTCAAAGGTTAGTAAAGAGGCGGCTAAAACTTTAGAAAATGTAAAACTAACATCTACAGAAGTAGTAAAGCATGAAATGAATGGAAAAATAGAAGATATTAAAGATGTTATAAAAAATATTATGTCTAATGCAGATGAATTGAAAAATAGAAGTTTAGAAAGTAAAGTGGCAGAATTTATTAAGAGTAATATGAATAACTTTAAATTATTAAATTCATTAAGTAATGAATATTATTATATGGATGTACCAATTAAGAGACAGGAAAATGAATATCCATGCAAGCTTATAATAAAGGATGATAGAAAAGGCGGAAAGAAAATCGATAGTGATAATGTAAAGATGGTTGTTGCAGTTAAAACAATTAATATGGATACAGTAGATGCATATTTAACTGTATATAGAGGAAACTTAAATGTAGATATAAAATGTATAGAGAAGTATACAAGAATACTATCATCAGGAGCAGATAAGCTTTCAGAGAAGCTAAGTAAGCTAGGATACTTTGTTAATATAAGTGTAAGTCCAAAGATAGAAGAGGTTAGTTTAACAAGCTGTAGAGGATTTTTTGATGATGAAAATGCATCAACTTTAGATACTAAGGTATAATTATATTATAGCTAGTATTGTATATAAATATAATATATAATAAAAACTAGATGTTAGGAGGGATAATGTGCAGCAAAGAAAGAAAGCGGCAGCTTTAAGTTATAAAGAAAATTTTAACGCACCAGTAGTTTCAGCAGCAGGAATGGGAATAGTAGCAGATAAGATTATAGAGAAAGCTCAGGAAAATGATGTTCCAGTAGTTTACAACAAAGAACTTACCGATCTTTTATGCAATGTAGATGTTGGTGATGAAATACCACCAGAACTATATGAAGCAGTTGCTCACGTTATTGCCTATATTACTGATTTAGATAAAATACTTTGAAAGGTGATAATACAAATATGGCGCTATATGCGATATCAGATTTACATTTAGCATTTAATAATGACAAACCTATGGATATATTCGGTGAAAAGTGGTTTAAGCATGATGAAAAAATTAAAAATAACTGGTTAAGTAAGATAGATGAAAAAGACACTATTCTTATTGCAGGGGATATATCATGGGCAATGAAAGAAAGCGAAAGTATGGCAGACTTAGAGTGGATAGAAAATCTGCCAGGTAAAAAAATAATATCAAAGGGAAATCATGATTATTGGTGGAATAGCATAACTAAATTAAATTCAAAATTTGAGAACACTAAGTTTTTACAGAATAACTATTATGTATATGGTGATTATGCCATATGTGGGTCAAGAGGATGGATATGTCCAGGAACTGATAGATTTACAGAAAAAGATGAAAAAATATATTTAAGAGAGCTTATAAGACTTAGATTATCTTTAGATGCTGCTAAGAATGCTGGATTTAATAAATTTATAGTAATGATTCATTATCCACCTACTAATGAAAAGTTTGAAGAATCAGATTTTGTTAAGATATTTAAGGAATATAATGTAGAGAAAGTTATATATGGTCATCTTCATGGACCTGCATTACATAGGGTTCTTAATGGAGAAAGAGATGGAGTAGAGTATGTTATGACATCTGCAGATTATATTGACTTTAATCCAGTAAAAATAATTGATTAAATAAAGGAGTCAAAAAAGTAGATATAATATGAATTTTTAAAATCTTCATATTATATCTACTTTTTATGATTATTCTGATAATTTTGTGACTAATGAGGATAGAGTCTTATTGAAGTTATCAACACTTGAATTCTGAACTTCCATTGAGGCAGCAATTTCTTGTGTTAAAGCAGTATATTCATGAGATATTGAATTAGCTTTTTCAACAGATTCTATAGCACTATCTTTTTGACTTGATGCCATTGCTAGGTTTTCAATACAATCATTTATTTCATTAGTTACAGCTACTATTGAATTTTTAATATTAAGAAAGCTATATTTTGTTTCTACTAAAGAATTTTGTTGGATATTAATTGCTTCATTACCAGAAGTCATTGCATTAGAAGCTTTTAAAATATCTTCTTTTATGTCATTTAATATATTAGATATGCTTTGAACTGCTTGTTTTGAGTTCTCAGCAAGTTTTCTTACTTCTCCTGCTACAACTGAAAATCCTCTGCCAGCCTCACCAGCTCTAGCAGCTTCAATAGCTGCATTTAATGAAAGCAGATTTGTTTGTACAGCTATTTTATTTATTGAATCAGTTATGGAATTAACAGATTCTAATTTTTCAACTAGATCATTAACAGTAGAACTTGAAATGGAGAAGGCTGATTTTAAGTCATTTAATGAATTATCCAATTTTTCTATGTTATCAAGTCCTTCAGTAGAAGCTTCTTCTGTATCAATAATCTTATCTTGAACATTTGTTATATTATAAGCTAAACTTTCCATGTTTTCATTAAAGTCTCTTAGAATATTAGTTGTTGAATTTATTTCTTCACTCTGTCTAACAGTTGCCTCACTCAATGTGTTAACAGAATTAGAAATTCGGCCAATTGAAGTTGTAATATCATCATTTGTATTTTTTAGTGAACTTATTTCTAGAAGTAAATCTTGAGGAATTTTAGCCTCGTTTTTCTTTGGAATATTTTCTTTATGTGATATGTTTTCTTGAATTGATTGTTTCTTAAAAAGACTCATATAATCTCCTCCTAGCTTATTATATGTAATTAACCCAATAATTCAATGTTAATTATCTTGAGTAGTGCATATCTATTTTGATTTAGATATATTTTTTAAGTTTAGCCAATCAAAACTAGCTTAGAATAATATTTATGTTTATTGTAAGTTTAACTATAAAAAATAAATAGCTTGTACAACTTTATCTTTTGATATACTAGTATAAGTGTTTTTATAAAAAATTAAAAAGTTTTAGATTAAGGTTATGAAAAGTATTACATAACTTTGTATATAAAGTAAAAACTAATATTATTAAAGCTTAGATTTTTAGTTTGTATATGCATTTTTATTGTTTTAATAAATATTTATTTTACTTTTATTGTTATTATAACACAAATTTATATTTATTAAAAAAAACTTTTTGCTATAATATAGTTATAAGGACAGTTACAAAGGTGGTTTTTATGGCAAATATAAATTGGAAGAGTTTTCTAATGCCTTATCAACAGGCTGTAGATGAATTAAAAGTTAAGTTGAAAAGTATTCGTAAGGAATTTAGAGGAAGGAATGAATATTCACCAGTTGAATTTGTAACTGGGAGAGTTAAGGAAGTTGCTAGTATCCTTGAGAAAGCTAATAAATTTGAAATACCTATAAATAGAGTAGGGTATGAGCTTGAAGATATAGCAGGTATAAGAATTATGTGTCAGTTTGTTGATGATATAGATACAGTTGTACAAATATTAAGAGAAAGAAAAGATATGGAAATTCTTTATGAAAAGGATTATGTTAGAAATGTAAAGCAAAGTGGTTACAGAAGTTATCATATGATTATTAAATACCCAGTTAATATGGCTTCAGGTCCTGTTGAAATTTTAGCTGAATTTCAGATAAGAACTTTAGCTATGAATTTCTGGGCTACAATTGAGCATTCATTAAATTATAAATATAAGCAGCAGATTCCTACAGAGCTTAAAGATAAATTAAAAAGTGCAGCTGACGCAGCCTTTAAGTTAGATGAAGAGATGCTTGAAATTAAAGATGAAATTAAGGACGCACAAAAGTTATTTGAAGTTAAGTCAGATATAATTTCAACTATAATGAATAAGATTTTAACTCTTAGGGCTTTAGACAGAGTGTTAGAGGCAAGCAGATATGAAAAAGCTGTTAATAAGCTTATAGAAGAAGGAGAGATATGGGAGCTTAATAATCTTCTATTTGCAATTAATAAAGATATTGAAAAATTTAGAGAAAACTAAAAATAATATTATAAGTATAAATACAGTGTTTTTATAAGTAAGTACACTGTATTTTTCTGTGTTAAAGAATCTATTACTTATTATTACATTTTAATAGATATTGTTATCAGTAGGTTATACTAAAATATAGATAGGAGGAAGTCTATAGTTAATAAAAAAGTGTACAAATGTGTTTAAAAATGTTAATATACACCCGAGAGGTGAGATTAACATGAATAAACATTTAA
>NZ_FPBY01000170.1 GCF_900116755.1 Clostridium sp. DSM 8431 | reverse complement strand
AAATCAAAGGAACGTTATAAAATAGAAGCAAAAAATAGTGAATTAAAGCATAGACATAGATATGATATAGCATCATCTTCAGGTCTAATTGCCATGAAAATGCAAGGTGCGTTAGCAATATTCACGGTAAATGTTAAAAGAATATTGAAGTTATTAGGATAGAAATCCTAATAAAGCACAAAAAACTAAACAAAAAGGGAGTTAATGTAACTAAAATTTATTAGTTTAATTAACTTCTTTTTGATTTTGGAATAGCGCACTAGAAAAACTTAAAGTTTTTCAGTGCCCTCCAGGTATGAAGTCTCATTTTTCTTTAGCCTTTTTTCTTTTTATAAGTCCATAACAAACCAATACTGAAGTATAGCATATAAGTAAAATTAATGTTCTATTGTCATAGAATAATAAAAACACATCATTATAAGACAAATTAAAAACTTCTTTATTAACAACATCATAGACCGAATCAAGTGCATTTTCTGATATTTTATCAGAGGTGTCATTTGGAGTGTGAATATTGCTTAAGTCACAGTGTGATACAGTTATAGCATCAAAGTTGTTATTTATAAAAGAAGCATGGTCGCTTGAATCAGCAAAACATTTGTCTAACTCTAAATTATTTGATTCACAAATATTTCTTAGATCCTTTAATAGAGGAGAATCAGTATTACATGAGTCTTTTCCACTCATTAAAGTTATAGGATAATTATCAATGCCAACCATATCGAAATTTATTACAGTTGCTCCCTTAAACCTATCTTTGTATTTTGAAGCAAAAGCTTCAGACCCCTTTAAACCAAGTTCTTCAGCATTTAATGCTATGAATATAATATCTCTTTTTGGTATTCTTAGTGATGAGTAGTTTTTTGCAAGTTCTAATAAAAAGGAAATACCAGAAGCATTATCAAGAGCTCCAGGATAATAATTTCCAAGAGAATCTTCTCCAACATGATCAAAGTGTGCTGTTAGTATTAATGGAGGTAGATTTTTTGAATATCCCTCTATCATTCCAACAACATTAAAGATTTCTTCCTGTGATGTAGTATAAGGAAGATCCACATCTAAAATAGCACCTTCTCTTAATGAATCTAGAATTTTAGAAAAAGTATTAGTTGAAATTTGAATAACAAATCCATATTTAGAATCTTCATAAAAAGAACTTCTAAAAGAAAAAGTTTTATCTAAATTAACGTAAAACAAATATTCTATATTATCTTTATATATAGAAAAACCATTAGAAAATATATTAATCTGATCATCTTTTGTAAATTGAATAGAAGATTTCTTAAAGCTTAAAAAATCTTCCTTAAAATCTTTTCCTAAAGTAAATTCAAATGAACTGTTATCCTTGTTAATTAGCTTAAGTGAAGATTTTTCACAAGTGTACTTAGGAATAGTGGTAGAAAACTTATCTTCATAAGAATCATCTAATGGCTTTAATTTTAAATCTTTAAAATTATTTTCTATTTTCTTAGCTAATAAAGTATTTTGGGAGCTACCAGCAAGACGTCCTTTAAATTCTTCAGAAGAAATATAATCTATATTTTTTTTAATATTAGAAGAATCAAATTTTTTATAAGATAATCTACAACATATACATGCCACTAATAAGAAAATCGATGTTAGTGTAATTAAATTATAAATTTTTCTTTTCATAATACATCCTTATATTCGTGATTTACTTAATAATATTAAAATAATAGATATATTATGATTAGATTTATTTAGGACTTTTATAAAGCATGTCCATCAATGCATAAACAATTGTAAAAAGCAGTGCTGCATAGATAACATTGTTTAAAGAATTATTAAGTTCATACAGTACAAGACCTGCAGAAGTAGCTATTAATATTACATAGTTAAGAAATTTGTTTAGATTTGATTTACTTGTACATATTACGGCTGTAGAAGAAAATACAGTTAAAATTACTGTAATTAAAGCGAGTACATTTTTTATTGTTTTTGTAAAGGTAATTATTCTGAAATAATCTAAAACTAACAATAGAATTAGTATAATAAGAGACAGAGACACTGCCTTTAAAAGAAGTTTATTCATTTATCATCACCTACTGTAAAAAAATTACAGTTTAAATTATAGCAGAAATGGGTAGGTTTTAAAAGAAGAGGGAGTTATTTATTAAAAATGAAAAAAAGTTTATAATAAAAGTGTTATTTAGAAAAATGGGAGGATGATTATGATTAATATAGAAGATAGATTATCAAAAGAACTTGGATTAAAGCTTAATCAAGTTAATAATGTTATAGAGATGCTTGATGAAGGTAACACAGTACCTTTTATAGCTAGATATAGAAAAGAAAGAACAGGGGGACTTTCTGATGAAGTTTTAAGAAAATTCTCAGAGAGATTAACATATTTAAGAAATTTAGAAGAACGTAAAAGTGATGTTTCAAGACTTATAGAAGAGCAAGGTAAGTTAACAGAAGAAATTACTAATGCTTTAAATAAGGCTGAAACTCTAACTGAAGTTGAAGATATATATAGACCATATAAACCTAAAAAAAGAACACGTGCTACTATAGCAAAAGAAAAGGGATTAGAACCTTTAGCTAATTTAATTATTAGTGGAATTTTTAAAGGTGACCTTAATGAAGAAGCTAAAAAGTATATTAATAAAGAAAAGGGAGTTGAAGACTCAGAAGATGCAATAAATGGAGCTTTAGATATTCTTGCAGAAGCTATATCAGAAGAAGCTAAGTTTAGAAAACATATTAGAGAAATGGTTATGAAAGAAGGAACTATTGAATCTAAGGGTGGATCTGAAGAGGCTACTCCTTATGAAATGTATTATGACTATAGTGAAGAAGTTAAAAAGATACCTCCACATAGAATTTTAGCTATAAATAGAGGAGAAAAGGAAAAAGTACTTTCTGTAAAAATAGTTATTAATGAAGATAAGGTTATAGGGTACTTAGAAAAGGAATTACTAAAAGGGAACTCTATTACTGATGAAAAGATTAAGCTTGCAATTAAGGATGCTTATAAGAGATTAATATTCCCATCTATAGAGAGAGAAATAAGAAGTGAACTTACTGATAAAGGTGAAGAAGGAGCTATAATGATATTTAAGGAAAACCTTAAATCTCTTTTATTGCAAGCACCTATAAAAGGTAAGACAGTTATGGGATATGACCCTGGTTTTAGAACTGGATGTAAGGTTGCTATATTAGATAGCACAGGAAAGTTCTTAGAAAATGTAGCTGTATATCCAACCCTTCCAAAGAAAGATATTGAAGGTACTAAGAAAACTTTAAAAGCACTTATAAAGAAATATGATGTTGATGTTATATCTTTAGGTAATGGTACTGCTTCTAGAGAATCAGAAGAGGTAATTTCAGAAATGCTTAAAGAAATAAAAGAAGAAACAGGAAAAGAATTAGCTTATGTAATAGTATCAGAAGCTGGTGCTTCAGTTTATTCAGCATCAGAGCTTGCTACAAAGGAATATCCAGATTTAGATGTTACAGTAAGAGGTGCTATTTCTATAGGAAGAAGACTTCAAGACCCATTAGCTGAACTTGTAAAAATTGATCCTAAAGCTATAGGAGTTGGGCAATATCAACATGATGTTACTCAAAAAAGATTAGAAGAATCTTTAAAAGGTGTAGTTGAAGATTCAGTTAACAAAGTAGGGGTAGATTTAAATACAGCCACTCCTTCACTTTTAACATATGTTTCTGGAATTAACTCTTCAATAGCAAAAAATATTGTTGAGTATAGGAATGAAAATGGTGGATTCAAAAGCAGAAAAGAATTATTAAAGGTTAAGAGACTTGGACAAAAAGCTTTTGAACAATGTGCAGGATTTTTAAGAGTTGCAGAAAGTAGTGAACCTCTTGATAATACTTCAGTCCATCCTGAATCATATAAAGAAGCAAAAAGACTTATTGAAATTTTAGGATACTCTAAAGAGGACCTAAAGAATAAAAAACTTGATGATATAGAAGAAAGAGTTAAAGAAAAAGGTCTTAAAAATATTGAAAGTGAAATAGAAATTGGAGAATTAACATTAAAGGATATAATTAAGGAATTACAAAAACCAGGAAGAGATCCAAGAGATGAAATGCCTAAACCAATTTTAAAAACAGGTGTAATAGATTTAAAAGATTTAATGCCAGGAATGGAACTTATGGGAACAGTAAGAAATGTATCTGATTTTGGTGCCTTTGTTGATATTGGAGTACATCAAGATGGATTAGTTCATAAAAGTCAAATGGCAGATAAATTTGTAAGACATCCTTTAGATATAGTTAAAGTTGGAGATGTAATTAAAGTTAAAATTATTGATGTTGATATGAAAAGAAAGAGAATAAGCTTAACAATGAAAGATGTCGCAAAAAAATTAATAAAAAGTATATAATAGAATTATCAAAAAAATATGAGGATATCTTCAGGGCGGGGTGCAAATCCCCACCGGCGGTATAGCCCGCGAGCTAAGTTTTAGCAGATTCGGTTAGATTCCGAAGCCGACAGTATAGTCTGGATGAAAGAAGGTAATATATCAAAATGTAAATTGATTTTTGTAATTTGTACCCCTGACTTTATTATAGTCGGGGGGTTATATTTTGATTAATACCCTAGAAGATTACTTGGGGAGGGATAAATTTGAATAGTGAAACAAAAAAACTTGATAGGTCTATCAAAATTTCGGTATTAGGAGCAATTGCATTTATATTAATGTTTATAGAAGTGCCAGTAATACCTTTATTTCCATGGTTAAAAATGGATTTGAGCGAAGTTCCAGTACTAATGGGTGCCTTTGCCTTTGGTCCATTATCAGGAATTGTTATTGAAATTTTAAAGTTAGTATTACATTTGCTTATAAAAGGAACATCTACAGGAGGAATAGGAGAACTTGCAAACTTTTTAGTTGGAGCAGCTTTTATATTACCAGCATCTATTATTTATAATAAACATAGAAGTAAAAAAACAGCTATCATAGGTATGATTGTTGGTGCTCTTGTTATGGAAGCAGTGGGTATAATTTCTAATGTATATTTATTATTACCAGCTTACGGTATGCAAATGGATTCAACTTACTTAATGAAGTATGTAACAATAGGACTTTTACCTTTTAATGGAATAAAAGCGGTAGTTGTATCAATAATTACATTTATTTTATATAGAAGAGTTTCTACATCAGTATTTAAGGTTCAATCAAATTTTGGAGATAATAAGAAAATAGAGAATAGAGTATAATGAAAATGACTTCAATATTATAAAAATGAATAATATTGAAGTCATTTTTTCATTATAAGAAAGTATATGACTTTAATAACTCTGACATGGCTAAAAAAGTATTTCTTACATGGAAAAGTGATTTCTAAGCTACTTTTTTATTATTTTTAAGATAAAAAGTCTGAATAATGGATATATTATGGTATAATGGAAGAAGTGTAATAGTGTATCATGATTAAGAGGAGAATGAATAATGAAAAAGAGAGAAGTATTAAAGTTAATAGTTGCATCGTCAGCAATAGCAGGAAGCGTGGGGTTATCAGGAAACGTTGTACAAGCTGATGAAATTGATAAGAATATAAATAATGATGTTAAAAAGAATGATACATCAGAGGTTAGTTTACATACTACAGGAAAAGTAATTAATGTAAACAGTAATTTAAGGGTTAGATCAGATGCAGGAAATGATTATGACACTATAGGATACGTTTATAATGGTCAAGAAATTAAAATATTATCAGAAAAAGGAGATTGGTATAGAATTTCTTTTGAAGATAAAGAAGGATATGTTTCAAAAAATTATATAAGTATAGAAAATAATCAGGTATCTACTGCAGAGGTAGGAACTATTGAAAATAAGCAAGATACTCTACCAAATACTAAAAAGGGAAGAGTTATTAATGTAAATAGTCAACTAAATATAAGACAAACAGCAGACGCAAATTCTATCTCATTAGGTACACTAAAGAATGGAGATACATTTGAAATTATATCAAAAGTAGGTGACTGGTATAACATAAAGAGCCAAGATACAGTAGGCTTTATATCAGCAAAATATGTTCAAGAAATTACAGGAAATGAAACTACTATAGATGATGTTATACAAACAATGACAGAATCTCATGAAGAGACTAAAGCGAGAAGTTCATTAGTTTCAGAAAGTGGTGTTGTAGTCAATGTGGCAAGTAACTTAAGAGTTAGAAGTGCGGCATCAACATCATCAGAAGCAATAGGATATTTATTAAATGGACAAGGTGTATCTATCACAGGAGAAGAGTCTGGATGGTATAAAATAGATTTTAATGGTCATACTGGCTATGTATCAAAAGAGTATGTACAAAAGGGAAATGCTTCAAGCCAATCAGCAGCTACTGAAGAGGCTGATAGTGGAAATGGACAAGTAGTAAATGTAAGCAGTACATTAAATATAAGATCAGGAGCAGGAACAGGAAGCTCTGTAGTAGGATATTTAAGAAATGGTGAAATAGTAAATATTATAGGAAAACAAGGCAATTGGTATCGTATAAATTATAATGGTACTACTGGATACGTATCAGCAGATTATTTACAAAAAACATCGGCACAAACTACTAATTTAGTAGTTGTTTCTACTGAATCAAATGTAAGCAAAGCAGGACATGTAGTAAATGTAAGTAGTACATTAAATATAAGATCAGGAGCAGGAACAAACTATGCTGTATTAGGACATTTAAGAAATAATGAAAATGTAACTATATTAGGAAAAGAAGGCAATTGGTATCGTATAAGCTATAATGGCACAAATGGATATGTATCAGCAGATTATATAGAGGAAGGTGCAGGGGCAAGCAGTAATTCAGGAGATAGCTCAAGCACAAGTAAAGCAGGACATGTAGTAAATGTAAGTAGCACATTAAATATAAGATCAGGAGCAGGAACAAACTATGCTGTATTAGGACATTTAAGAAATGGTGAAAATGTAAGTATACTAGGAAAAGAAGGTAATTGGTATCATATAAGCTATAATGGCACAAATGGATATGTATCAGCAGATTATATAGAGGAAGGTGCAGGGGCAAGCAGTAATTCAGGAGATAGCTCAAGCACA
>NZ_FPBY01000136.1 GCF_900116755.1 Clostridium sp. DSM 8431 | reverse complement strand
TTTTAAAAAATTACTTTTTAAAATTTTTTATTTTTTTGTATAACTGGTCTATGCATTAAAAAAAGCCAAGAGTAACACTCAAGGCTTAATAACAAACATTATTATCAAAAATTTTCTCAAATGATAGCTCAACACAAAATTATTTGTGACAGTCTTATATATATTTTATATAAGCCCAGCCTTAGAATATCAAAGCATTAATTCTAAGCTTCGGCGGTAATTCCTTTCGTACTATATCATTCTGCTTACGTCCACAGTATTACTAATAAGTACCGCGCCTCTACCTCTTTCTTATTCACTTTTCTAAATTATTATACTTTTATATGTCAGATAATTCAAGTGTTTTATAAATATTTTTTAATAAATGATCATAAGCAGTGCTATATACTTGTAAAATCAGCACGAATATTGATGATATGTCATTTAATAAAATAGATCTTATTTTTCAGACATAAACTCTTCTATATCTTCAACAGATTTAATCATATCTTTTGTTAATACTTCTGATCCATCCTTAGTTATTAACACATCATCTTCAATTCTTATACCAATTGATTCTTCTTCTATATAAATACCTGGTTCAACAGTCCATACCATGCCTTCTTCAAAAACAGTATTTCTGTCTGGTCTATCTATATCATGAGTATCTAATCCTAAACCATGGCCAATACTATGCCAGTAATACTTAGTTACATCTTCTTTTTTATCAATTAATCCAAGCTTTATACATTCTTCAGCTATCATATCTCTGGCTTGCTTATTCCATTCTAAGAATTTTACTCCTGGCTTAAGCATCTTTATACATTCTTCATTAACTCTTAAAACAGCTTCATAAACTTCTTTTTGTCTCTTTGTAAACTTACCATTTACAGGAAAAGTCCTTGTTATATCAGCATTATAATAATTCCATTGTGCTCCTAAATCAAAAAGAATTAAATCTCCATCCTTCATCTCTGAATTATTATCTACATAGTGTAAAGTTGCCGCATTCTTTCCTGCTGCAGCTATTGTCTTAAAAGCAAAGTCCTTAGCTCCATCTTTCTTACATACAAAATCAAAATAAGCTTCTAATTCGTATTCTTTCATACCAGCTTTAGCATTTTTCATTAAAGAATTAACACCTTCAATTGTTATTTTTATAGCCTTTTGCATTTCTTCTATTTCTTCTTTAGTTTTAACTTTTCTTAATGGAACTATTCTTGGATATACATTCTTGATTCTTAAGAATGGATACTTTCTAACAAGATCCTTTGCAAAGACTCCAACAATGTTGTTTAAACTATTAAAGCTATCTCTTTCCATATCTAAATAGACATTCATTTCATCTACGCCACTAAATAATCTATTTAAAAAAAGTTCAAATCCATCTTTATAAGCTGCATTTTCAATTCCTGAAATTTCTGATGCTTCATTAGTTCTTAAACTCTTTCCTACCCATCTTTCCATTTCTTCATCTATTTCTTTTAAATAAATATATTCTTTAACTTCTCCATTTATTTTTGTAAATACAGCTATATGTTCTTCTTCTTCAATTCCTGTGAAATAATAAAAATTCCTATTTGGAGTAAACTGATAAGCTTCATCAGCACTTTTCTTTGGTGCATTACCTGCGAAAAGAATTACTATTGAATTATCTTCTATAGTTTTCATTAGTTTTTCTCTATTATTTTTGTACACCGTATTATTCATAGTTTTACCATCCTTTTCTATTTTTTAATAATATTATACTACTTTTATGTCAATAAAAAAAAGGGTACTAAGTACCCTTATTGAAAATCTTTATCATAAAACTTCATTTTATATATTTTACTATTCAAAACCTTTTTCATAAAATTCATAAGCTGTCTTTTTAAGCTTTTCATATACAATTACAATTAAAACGGCTAATATAATTGATATCACCATAAATATTATCACATAATTTTTTATAAAATAATAAGCAAATATAAATAATCCAGCCAGTACAAAGGCTATTATAGTCATAAATAAAGGAAAATAGTTCTTTTTATATAAAT
The DNA here is from genome assembly GCF_900116755.1 of Clostridium sp. DSM 8431. Lineage (GTDB taxonomy): Bacteria > Bacillota > Clostridia > Clostridiales > Clostridiaceae > Clostridium. The sequence continues at coordinate 7,149 of NZ_FPBY01000136.1, read as the reverse complement.
ACTTAGCGTCTTCCCAATTAAGATTTGGAGAATGATAATCCCAAAGTAGCTCTATAATAGCAGTCAGTTCAGTAGACAATAAAGAAATAACTGTACTTATTAATACTAATTGTATTGGTATTCCCAAAAAAATCATCAAGATAGCTAGAACTAACGACATAGCTCCATTTATAATAATAGCTAATAAAACCTTTGACTTAAATTGTTCCTCTACAGGCACTGGAATATACTTAGAAACCATAAAATCTCTTCCTTCTCTTGAAACAGCAGTTAAAGCTGCTCCTCCTCCAGCTACTGATATCACTGAGAACCATAAAACTGCAGCTAAAAAATATCCATAATTACTAGCATCCATTAATGTTTCCTGTATCTCTAAAGTACTTGTCCCCGAAAAAATTCCCACACCCATAATAATTGGAACATAAAGCATCATGGCTATGCAATTAATAAAAAACTGAGGAGTTCTAATCATAACTTTAAAATCTCTACTCATTAATGCTATAAAAGCAGAACTTCTCTTTATTGACTTATCTGCCTTCTTACCTTCAAGTACATTTTCTCTCTTACTATAAGATTCTGAAAGTCCCATAACACTTTTATAATATATTTTTCCACCAATTATATATAGCAATCCAAACAAGCACAGACTTATCACTATGGTAATAAGCATATACTCAAGCCCCTTAAATTCTGAACTATAAACAAGAGCTTTCGCACTTAATGTACTAGTAAAAAATACATTACTTATAGCATTCATAAGACTATTGTTTCCCTGTGCTAATATATTTTGTAGTGATTCGACACTATCGCCAGTACTTGAACTTCTTGAAAAAACATTAATAGCAATAGCAAATACAAGCATAAAAATTCCACTAACTGTTTTAAAAGCATCTTTATGTTTTGATAAATTAGTTACTCTCATTATTATCATGCTTATTAATATACATATGGTCATTGGTAAAATTGGAACTAACATAAAACTTATGAAAGCATACAGATAAAATAAAATACCTGATTTATCCATAACTCCATAAGCTATTAAAGGAATAGCAATTATAAGATCATAAATATAAAGTTCTATAAGAAGAGCTATAAATTTGCCTAAAATAACTTCTGAACTTTTAAAAGGTAATGGTAATATAAGCTCTATATCATCTGAAAAATAGAATATATTAAGAACGCTGAATATACCAAAGAATGAAGTTATTGCTGAACCTATTACTAAAATAAGTGTAATTATATATCCTTCTTGTCCAATAGCTTTAAAAGGTTCATATAGAGTAGTAGTTATAGCAACTATAGGTAATGAAAAACATCCCATAATTACTAAAGTCAACAATACTCTTACTATCCATGATGTCTTTTTACTATTATTAACTCCTTGCTCTAGGGCATTTTTAACAAAAAACTTAGTAACAATACCTAATCTACTCATTTTCAGTTATCTCCAAGAACATTTCTTCTAATGATTCATTTTCTTTAAATTCTTTTCTCATATCTTCTAAAGTACCATTAAAAATTAACTGCCCCTTATTAATAATAGCTACTTCATCACATACTTTTTCCGCAACTTCTAGAACATGAGTTGAAAATAAAACTGTATTACCAGCATCAGCATGTTCCCTCATCATTTCTTTTAAAATAAATGCTGACTTTGGATCTAATCCTGTTAATGGTTCATCTAATATCCATACCTTAGGATTATGTAAAATTACTCCCATTACAACAATCTTTTGTCTCATTCCATGGGAATAACTTTGAATTTTATCACCTAGTGCATTTGTCATTTCAAATCTATCTGCTAATTCTTTAATCTTTTCTTTTCTTGTTTCTTCATCAACATTATAAACATCAGCAAAAAAATTAAGATACTCTATTCCTGTAAATTTTAAAAACATATCTGGACTATCTGGAACATAGCCAAATTGTTCTTTTGCTTTAACAGGTTCTTTGCTAATGCTTACTCCATTTATCTCAACATCACCTATAGTTGGCTGAATTATTCCTGTTATCATTTTAATAGTTGTAGTCTTTCCAGCTCCATTAGGACCAAGAAGACCTAAAATTTTTCCATCTTCAATATTTAAATTAAGTTTATTTACTGCGTTATATTTACCATTATAACTTTTTGTAACATTATCAATTTTAATCACTTCTATACCTCACATTTCTAAAATAAAGCTCAACACCTTTCCTTTATTTTACTTTAATACCATTATTCTTGCAATAGTTATAGCTAAAATAATTGCTGTTAAATCTGCCATTATAGCAGCCCATACTGTATGTCTTACTTTTTTCACTTTAACTGCACCAAAATAAACAGTAACAGTATAAAAAATAGTTTCTGTAGTTCCCATAATTACAGAAGCAGTAAGCCCTATAAGTGTATCTGGTCCATAGGTTTGAACTATATTTGTAAAAATAGCTACTGCTCCACTTCCTGATAAAGGTTTAATTAAAACTAAGGGAAGAATTTCTTTAGGAAGACCAATAAGGTTAGTTGCAGGTGATATAAAATTATTTATCATATCCAAAAGATTTGCACCTTTAAATATTTCAACAGCAACAATCATGGCTAAAAGATAAGGAAAAATATTTAGACACACTTTTAAACCATCTTTTGCTCCTTCTATAAACCACTCATAAACCTTTCCACCTTTGATCATTCCATATCCTATAATTATAATTACAATTATGCCTATTATACTTTTAGTTATATATCCATCCATAAATACCCCCCCTAAAAGTATCTTTGAAGTATCTTGCAACAAGTAATTCCAACAACTGTTGCTCCAAAGGTTGAAATAATAGCTGGAACAATTATTATCCCTGGATTCTGAGAATTGCAAGCTGCTCTTATTGATAAAATAGTAGACGGAACAAGCTGAATACAAGCAGCATTCATAACTAAAAAAAGAGCCATATCATCACTTGCTCTTCCCTTTTCAGGATTTATCCTATCCATTTCTTCCATTGCCTTTATTCCAAAGGGGGTTGCAGCATTTGATAAGCCCATCATATTTGCAGTTAAATTCATAACTATAGCCCCTAAAGCTTTCTCATCTTTCGCAGCGTCCTTAAATAATAATTTTAAAACTGGTTTCATAACTTTAGCTATCTTTTCTGTTAACCCAGATTTCTCTGCCACCTTCATAACTCCACACCAAAAACACATTATTCCTACAAGACTTATAATAAGCTTAACAGTACTTTCTGTTGAGTTAACTATTATTGTAGAAATTGCATCACCATTTCCTGTTACTATAGAGACTAATAATCCCAAAAATATCAGTACAAACCAAATGTAATTTATCATTTTATCCTCCAAACATATTATTGTTCAATAAAATATATGCCTTGCACTTAGTTTTTAGTAGTGTTACGATTAGTATATACTTTATTTTACTAAAAGGAGATGAGCTCTTATGGATAACAATAATTTAAAAATTGCTCAACAAGATATAGACGATGCACTAAAGGCTGTAGAAGATTTAGAAAAAGCAGCATCTGATGGAAATTTTACTAAAGAAGATATTAAAGAAAAGTTTGTTTCATTAAATGAAAAAGTAAGAAAATTAGAAGATATTTTAAAGAATGAAGGAATTCTATAATTACATATAGCAAAAAGGAGCTAGATATTTAGCTCCTTTTTTCATTATGCTCACTTATTTAGTATCCTTAAATAAACATTCCATCTTTCATTTTTAATATATGATTAGCTTTATCTGCTACTTGTTTGTCATGAGTTACCATTATTATGGTTTTACCAAATTTAATGTTCAATTCTTTTAATACATTCATTATTTTATTAGTATTCTCTTCATCAAGAGCTCCAGTTGGCTCATCTGCTAATATAATATCAGTTTCTTGAGCAAGAGCTCTAGCTATGGCAACCCTTTGTTGTTGCCCTCCTGATAACTCTCGAATACTTTTAGATTCAAGATCTTCTATTTCAAGTTCTTTAAGATATTTTTTTGCCACCCTTTGTCTTTCTTTGCGAGATATTCCCCTAAACTTAAGAGGTAGCGCCACATTATCTAAAACAGTAAAGTCTTTTATTAATGCAAAATTTTGAAAAACAAAAGATATCTTTTTATTTCTAACCTCTGATAAACTATTTAATCTTTTAAAATTCACCTCTTTATCACCAATTATGTATTCTCCTGAATCAGGAATATCAATACATCCTAATATATTTAGTAATGTGCTTTTACCACACCCTGATGGTCCCATAATGGCTATAAAATCTCCTTTTTCTATATCTAAATTAATATTATTTAGTACAGCTATCTTTGAACCTCCAACCGAATAACTCTTATATATATTATTTAATTTTAAAACCATCACTCTACAAATCCTCCCATCATCTCTCTCGGAGTCAACTTATTGATTGCTTTATATCCAACAATTAAACTACTTAATATAATGACTATAAGCAAACATATAGATATATATAAATTTGATAAATAATTTTCATTTATAAAAACTTCATGTGCATTTTTACATTTTATAAGATAGATTATATCTCCCAATATAATACCAATGGCAGATACAAACAGCATCTCACTAGCTAATACTTTAAATATTTGTATTTTACTTATTCCTATAGAAAATAGAACCCCTATTCTATCCTTATTTAAAGAAATCTTATACAATATAGTAACTATAACTGAAGCCGTTATAACTAAAGTAACTAATAATACTCTTATTAGTTCAAATTGTTTTTCCTTAGTAATTTGTTCTAAATAGTTATCAATAGTTGTAGTCATTGGTGTAATTTTAGCATCCGGACAGATTTCTTTTATATTCATCCTTAATTCTACATTGTCAAGCTTACTTCCATCTTTACTATAAACAAGAACAGGTTCTGCATTATATTCTGAAATTATTTTTTCATCTTCTACTGGAATAATCATAGAACCATTTAAAGAATAACTTGTAACCATTATGTTATTATAATCAAAAGAAATTATATCTTTATCAAAAAAACCAGTAATCTTATAACTTTTATCACTACTACTAATTATATCTCCTAATTTATATTTACTTCTAAAAGTATCACCTAATATAACTGGAATTTCACCATTATTACTATCGTTCCAAATTTCAATATTTCCATATATATGTTCATTATAGTAATTTAACATATGCCAACTCATATACATAGGTTTTAAGCCAGTAGTAAACTTCTCCATATCATTATAGCCAGGTTTTATATCATCTAACTCCATTCCAAGTTCATCTACTGATATTTGTGATTCATCTCCTTCTCTAAATAAACCATAACTCAAATCTAAACTTTTTATAAAATCTAAAGTCTCTTTTACCACTTTTTGATTAGACTCTTGGTCTTCAGGTAGAGGATTTTTTCTTATTAAATCTACAAAGATAATTATGCTACTATTATCAGGTGAAAATGAGTTATACAATCTATTTTTAAAAGAATCATTGAATCTTGCTAAGGATATCAATGAACCACTATAAAAAATCCATATTGCTAATTCAATTATGATTAAAATATTTATAACCTTACTTCTTTTAATATCAAAAAACAAAAACTTGTCCATACTCATTATCACCTAATTTCTTTAATCACTTTAAACTTTAGAATATTTTTTAATGTTGCTATTGATATTAAAATTGATATACAGTAACAAATTATACTAGTTATAATCATATTAGTTGTAAATGTATTTCCTATTTTACTTACAAAAGCTACATCTATAATGCTACTACTAATTTTGAAAAGAACTATCCCAATCAAATTTCCAATGGTAGCCACCTTAATATTTTTTTTTATAATTTCCTTAAAAACATCTCTATTAGTACATCCTAAAACCTTCATTATTGATATATCTTTCTTCATATCACTAGCTATAAAAACTGAAAATAATATTAAATTTGCTAATGACAATATTAATTGAAAAATACATTCTCTAAAAACATCTTCAATTTGATACAAATACGAAACTATAAATTTAGTAGGCATTGCATTTATCTCTGTACTATATTTTTCTTTGCTTAATTCTTCAAGCTTCTTATATTCATCTTTACTTACTAGGAAACCAAACTTATCATAATTATTATTGATAAAATTCAAAGATTTGAATGGTATTATAGTTGTTCTTGAAAAGTTTTTTGTGTTCTTTAATATCCCTATTACTTTATAATCATCATTAAATAATTTTATATATTTTTCATTATTAATTTCATATATATAGTCATTTACACGTTCGCCTATTATTGCTATTTTTTCATTACTCATTGTTTCTTCACTAGTAAAGTTTCTTCCTTCTATTTCACAATATTCTCCCATATCAAAAGATCCATAAGCACCTAAAACTTCATTTCTTAATACATTTTCTTGTGATTCTTTTACTGGTTCTTGAGCTGAAGTAAGATACTTAGACGTAAATTTTCTAATACCCAAATCATAAATATTATCTATCATTTGTTCTATAGATTCTAATTCTTCCAAATTATTAATTGCAATTTCAACATCTTTATATCGTCTATGAAATCTATTTCTTTCAATAATTTCACTAGCAGAATTAGAACAGTATCCAATTAACATAGAAAAAGAATAGAAAGATATAATAAATCCCATAATCAAGAATATTTCTATTTTTTTTAATTTAAATATTTTTCTCATACTAAATCTCCAATAACAAAATTGGTATTTTTTAATACCACTTTTAATAATTACTTATACATATAGATGTAGCCATTGCCAAGCATCACTAGTTCCAGATGTTGAGTGTGCGCTTTCCCATAAGTTTATATTGCTTGAAGCAGATCTTACATAAGCAGTTCCGTCATCATCTCTCTTATAGCTTCCAGAATCATAATTTCCTTCCTTGCTAAAAGCTTGTATTGTTACAGCTACTCTTTGTCCATTTTGACTGAGATTTGATGTTTTGGCATCTGCCACATTTGATGTTTGTTTATAAACTTCACCTTTAATTTGAGTTCTTGTTGCTTCAAAATAGTGTGTTAAATTCTTTGCTTGAGCTGCCATAGGTAATGCAAATATACTTATTCCTGCTAATATCATTGCTATATTTTTTTTCATTAATAAACACTCCTTATATAATTTTCTTACTTGCAAGTTCATTTATAATATACCATTTTTTTCTTTTTTTTTTTTTT
>NZ_FPBY01000057.1 GCF_900116755.1 Clostridium sp. DSM 8431 | reverse complement strand
CTTTGTACGAAGGACTTTTTGCAGGTTTTACAAAGATATCTTTGAACATTTTTGTTCTTTCCATTTTTAACTATGTATTTATTATGACAATGAGGGCAAATTAATTTTGAATCTTTTTTAATTGAGGATAATTCAATTAGCGTGCTTATATCAACAATTAATTTTCTTTTTGAGGAATTATTCATAGGTTTTATCATTTCTAATACTTCATTGTAACTATACGAATTCAAATATATCATCTCCTAAAAAATCTTTGTTAAGATGATTGACATATTTTATCACTTTTATTCATAATACAGCCAAAATAATTGTAGTGCCTTAGAAAGAACCTAAAAGCAAAATAATTAAATTGTATTTTAATATAAAATTATTTTACTTTTAGAACCTTTTTAAAGCTAACAAAACTGCCTCCTGCGCTGAAAAGCGTGGCGTCAGCTACTTGGTTCTGCCTATAAAGTTCTCATTATTTAAAAAGTTACTTTTTTAAAACCACAAGTAATAATTTACATATTAATAAAATACAAATTTAATAAGTATAAACTCTTGAAAAGGAAGTGATTTTCTTATGGAGGAATTAGAAAAGATATTTCCTAAAAGCATATTAAGTTTTATTTCAGAATATCTTAAAAGTAGTATGTTGCAGGAAATAAGAGTTAAGATTTTAAAACCTTTAATTATTTTAGATGGTGATAAAGAGTATATACTTCAATATACAGTTACAAGAGAAGACTTAAAGTATATTTTGCAAAGGATATCTAATTATTCTTTATATGCCTGTGAAGAAGACATAAAACAAGGTTTTATAACTATAAAGGGAGGACATAGAATAGGCCTTGCAGGTGAATGTGTAATGGATAATGGAAGTGTAAAAACAATAAGGAATATTTCTTCGCTAAACATACGAATAAGCAGACAGATAATTGGCTGCTCTAAGAAACTAATAAGATATATCTATAATAATGGCAGAGTATATAATACTATGATTATTTCTCCGCCTAAGTGTGGAAAAACTACAGTTTTAAGAGATATAACAAGGGTGCTATCAAATGGAGGAAAAAAGATTTCTGTTATAGATGAAAGAAGTGAAATTGCAGCTTGCTATATGGGGGTACCTCAGATGGATGTGGGTATAAGAACGGATGTTTTAGATAACTGTTTAAAGAGCCAAGGAATGATTATGGCAATAAGGTCTTTATCTCCAGAGGTTCTTATATGTGATGAAATTGGAGTGGCAAATGATACTCAAGCTTTAGTTATGGCTTTTAATTCAGGAGTAAATATTATTGTAACACTTCATGGGGAAAACATAGAAGACTTGTATAATAGAAAAGTTTTTCAAGATATAATTTCTAATAATATTTTAGAAAGAGTAATAATTTTAGGAAATAGCAAAGGAGTAGGAACAGTAGAAAAAATATATTCTCTAGAAGGAGGCAATAAAAAATGCTTAGGTTAATAAGTATAGCCTTGATTTTTTTCTTATGCAGTATTTTAGGATATATATATAGTGAAAGGTTTAAGATAAGATACTATCAGTTAAAAGATATTTATAAAGCAGTTATACTTCTTCAAAATGAAGTTATTTTTAGTAGTAATCCTTTGCCAGAAGCTTTTAAGGAAATAGCTAATAAAAGTAGAAAACCAATAAATAAGGTTTTAACTAATGTGTCAAAGGAGCTTTTAGATGGCATGGATATGAATATATATTCTTGCTTTAAAAGGGTATATGCTGATTTTAATCTTGAGTTTTATCTTCAAAAGGAAGACTTAAGTGTTATTGAAGATTTTCTTAAATCTTTAGGAGAGTGTGGAGTTTATGGACAAGAAAAAATTTTTAATTTGTGCATTGAAAATTTAAAGATAAATATGGATGAAGCTTTTGAAGAATGTAAAAAGAATACAAAGCTATATAGATATTTAGGAGTGTGTGTGGGAGCAATGATATCCATACTATTATTATAAAAAATGGAGGGGAGAAAAGAATGCTAGATTTAAGTATACTTTTTAAAATAGGTGGTGCTGGTATTGTTTTGGTTATATTAGATAAGGTATTAACTAGCAGCGGTAAATCTGAAATAGCCACAATGACAAACATTGCAGGTATTGTAATAATACTTATTATGATAATTTCATTAATAAGTGATTTGTTTAATACTGTAAAGACAATGTTTATGTTTTAAAGGTGGTAAGATATGCTGATATTAAAAGTAGTCTCCTTTATCCTTATAGCTTTATTTTTATATATATTTTTTAAAGATAAAAGATCAGATTTAGCTGTACTTATTATGCTAGCTGCAGGTGTTATTGTATTTATTTTTTGCTTAAGTCAGATATCAGAAATATTAATGTTTTTAAAGAGCATATCTGAAAAAGCAGGAATAGATATAGTTTATCTAGGTATAATATTAAAAATATTAGCCATAGCATATATTGCATCTTTTGCAAGTGAAATATGCAAAGATGCAGGGGCTAGCAGCTTAGGTTCTAAAGTTGAGTTTGCAGGGAAAATTTTTATATTAACTTTAGCTATTCCAATTCTCATGGCAGTTTTAGATTCCATATTAAAGATAATGTAGAGGTAGGTTATGAAATATTATAAGAAAGTGATTATTTTAGTATCAATTACTCTTCTTATTATCATGTCCATACCATCCATGGTAAAAGGAGCTACTAAGGTAGAAGAAAGTAAAAATGATACTGAATACAGTGAAAAAATAGATGAAACAACTGAGAAGAAGCTTGAGAATTTATATGATTATATAAATAAAAGAAAAACAGATGTGGAGCTATTAAATGAACTAGATCCTGTAGAGTATATAAAAAGTTATATAAAAACAGGTAAAGGAAATATATCTCTATCAGATCTTATAAAGGCTGTAATAAACTTATTATTTAAAGAGGTAAATAGCGTTTTATCCTTAGCAATATCAATAGTTGTAGTAGCAATAATATGCTCCCTTTTAAAAAATCTTCAAGGGGCTTTTAGCAGTAAGGGAATATCCGAGATTGCTTTTTATGCATGCTATGCAGTAGTTATTATGATACTATCAAAAAGTTTTCTTATTGCTATTTCAGTAGCTAAAGATGTTATTTGTAATATATCTGATTTTATGGCAGCTATTTTGCCTATTCTTGTAACCATGATTTCTTTAGTTGGAGGAATAACAGAAGCAGCTACTATAGATCCTATTGTTATGGGAGCAGTTATTATTATTCCAAGAATATATCAAAACCTCATAATTCCATTAATATTAATTAGTTTTGTGCTTGAGTTTACTAATAATCTTTCAGGAGAACATAAAATATCGAATTTATGTAAGTTAGTAAAGCAGAGCATTGTGTGGATTCAAGGGATTATCATGACTATTTTTATTGCTTTACTTACAATTAGAGGAATAACATCAAATACTATAGATGCTGTAACATTAAAAACAACAAAATTTGCAGTAGATAACTTTGTACCTATAGTGGGTAAAGCTTTTTCAGATGCAATAAGTTCTGTTGCAGGATATTCATTAATAATTAAAAATGCAGTAAGTGGAATAGGTCTTATAGTAATTATACTTATAATTTTATATCCTATTGCAAAAATTGTATTAATGTCTTTTGTTTATAGAATTTCAGCTAGTTTAATTGAACCAATAGGTGATAAGAGAATAACAAGTGTAGTTTCAGCAGCTGGAGATTCTTTGATTTTGTTATTGTCCTGTGTTTTGAGTGTAAGTTTAATGTTTTTTGTATTAATAGCAATTATGGCTAATGCAGGAAAGTTTATTATAGGAGGTTGATAAATAGAATTATGGAGATTTTAAATAAATTTATTATAAGTCTTGTTACAGCCATAATATTTATTACTGCTATTGAACTTGTTGGGCCTGACAATGATATGAAAAAGTATTTAAAGTTTGTTATGGGATTAATACTTGTAGCTATTATTTTAAATCCTATAGTTCAGTTTTTAACTAAAGGAGAAAGGGTTTTGACTCAGGATGTTTTAAGTTATACAAATGAAATTACATCAAAAACTAGTGAGGAGAGTTTTGATAAAAATACTCAAAAGATAAAGGAAGAAAATTTTAAAAAGAATTTTGATAAAAATTGTGAAAGTGCATTAAATGAAAAATTCTTAGATTTTACTTTTACAAGTGATATAGACTGTGATGTTGATTTTACTAATATGAATATGGAAGTTAAGTCTTTGAAGGTGTATGCAAAACCAAAGGGTATAAGAAAAATTGAAAAGGTTACTATAGGTGAAGATGGAAAAGATGATGAGATAAAAACTAAGATTAAGGAATTTTTGAGTAAGGAACTAAATATAGATAAGAGTAAGATTAAAGTTAATTATGCTTAAAAGGGGGGAGAGTTAATGGATAAGAATGATATTACAGAAAAGATAAAAAAGATATTTAAAGATAATAAAAATTTAAGTAATCTTGTGGCTATAATTCTGGTGCTTATATTTATATTAATAGCGGTTAACATATTTAAACCAAGGTTAACGTCAGTAACGGCTGGGCTTAATTCATCTAATACTTCAAATAATAATGAGATATCTCCAAAAGAAGTATCCTATGAAGAGGAGCAGAAAAAACAGCTTATTGAAATTTTAAAAAAGATAGATGGTTGTGGTAATGTAGACTGCATGCTTACCTTTAGTTCTGGTGAAGTAAAGGTTCCAGCTTATGATGAAACTAAACAGAATAATGTTACAGAAGAAAACGATAAGGATGGGGGTAAGAGGACTACAACTCAGAATAATGATAACTCTAAAGTTGTAATGTCAAATAAAAATGGAGATAGTGAACCATTTATATTAGAGACTCAAAAACCAAAGGTAACAGGTGTTGTAGTAGTTGCTGAAGGAGCTAAAGAGGGCAAGGTTAAATCTGATATTGAAAAAGCAGTTACTAATTTATATGATTTGCCAGCCAATAAGGTTAATGTATATAGTATGAAGTAACTGCATATAGATAAAGTAGAGTAAGGATGGGGGGATTGTAAAAATGACTAAGAAGCAATTAGGAATAATATGTACATTACTTGCTTTGATAGTATGTACAGGGTTATTAGCAACAAAACTTAATAATGGAGGATTAAATGATCCAAGCGATCTTAGTGCAGCTTTGATTACAGACAATACAAGTAATACAAATACATCTGAAGTAGTAGATAATTCTGATAGTAAAAACACTGAGGTTTCAGTTCAAACTGATTTCTTTTATAATGCTAGAAGTGAAAGAGAGCAAAGAGAAGCAAGTACTATTCAGCAGTTAAAGTCAATAAGTCAAAGTGCAAGCGCTACTCAAGAGCAAAAGTCAAGTGCTACAAATGAATTGCAAAAGCTTACATTAAAACAAGAGAAAGAAAAAACTATTGAAGCAGGAGTAAAGAATAAAGGATATAGTGAATGTCTTTGTGAAATATCAGAAGACCAAACTAAGGCAAGTATAATTGTTCAATCATTGCAGGGTTTAAATGAAAAAGCAGGTGCAGAGATTCAAGAGATTGTACAAAATGCTTCAAATATAAAAGAAGTTACTATAGAGGTGAAAAAATAATCCGTTGTAATATAAAATTGTATTTGATATAATTATTCTTAAGATTAATTGGTTTTGTAATACAAAACTTAGGAGGCGAACATAATGCAAGAATTAAATAACGAAGAAAATATAGGAATTGTTAATATTTCTGATGAAGTTGTAAGCGTTATAGCTGGAATAGCAGCAGAAGAAATTCCTGGAGTTATTGAATTCCAACATGGGGTTTCAAATAATATAACACAAATTTTTAAAGGTAAAAAAGCATCAGGAAAGAGTGTTAGAGTAACTCTAGTAGAAAATAGAGCTACTATAGAACTAGATCTTTCAGTTGAATATGGAATAAAAATAATGGACGTTGTAGCTAGCGTACAAGAAAATGTTAAAAAGACTGTTGAGGCTATGACAGGATTAATAGTTGAAAAAGTTAATGTTAATATTCAAAATATCTACATGCCTAAAAAAGAAGAAACTGAAAACTAAAAAAAGCCTCTGGATTATCCGGAGGCTTTTTTAACATGTATAAAATTATAATTTTTTTGTGGTAAGTAGAGGTTCCTTGTGATAAAATAAAAAAAGCTGTTTATTAAATGGTAAGGAGTCTATAATATAAATAGGCTTATTGATTTATATAATATAAGTAGATTTATTTATAAATTGGAGGAAAAAATGAGTAGAAAAAATTCAAGAGAAAAAGCAATGGAATTAGCATTTGGAATGGAGCTAAGCAAAGACACTCCAGATGAAGCGTTAGAAACATTCGTAGATAACTTTGAAGGTAATATAAATAATTTGGATTTAGGCTACATAAAAGAAGTTTTATATGGAATTGAAAGTAAAAAAGAAGAATTAGATTCAATAATAAAAGATAATCTTCAAAACTGGAAAATTGAAAGAATAGCTAAAATTAACTTAACAATTTTAAGATTAGCTGTTTTAGAAATGAAATACATAGAAGATGTACCATCAAAAGTTGCATTAAATGAAGCACTAGAACTTACAAAGAAATATTCGGACGAAAAGAGCGTTTCATTTGTAAATGCAGTACTTGATAAGGTCTTAAAAAGTCTTTAGGAGGAAAAATAATTATGGGGCAGATTATTAATGGGAGAGAAATAGCTAAAGCTGTTAAAGAAGAAATACACAATTTTGTACAAGAGAGAGTAAAAAATAACAAGAGTGTACCAAAGATAGCATCAATACTAGTAGGTAATGATGGTGGATCTATATATTACATGAATAATCAAGAAAAGGTAGCAACTTCATTGGGGCTATTATTTGAAAAAATAATATTAAATGAAGTAACTACAGAAGAGGAGTTAATTAAGTTAATCGAAAGACTTAATAAAGATGAAAGTGTTAGTGGTATAATTTTGCAATTACCTCTTCCAAAGCATATAAATGAAAAAAAAGTAGTAAACTATATTGATGAAAGTAAAGATATTGATTGCTTGAGCATAAAATCGCAAGGAAAGCTTTATATGGGTGATGAAGGGTTTATTCCATGTACGCCTAATTCAGTAGTTACTTTATTAAAGATGCTTAATATTAATCTGTCAGGAAAAGAAGCAGTTGTAGTGGGTAGAAGTAATATAGTTGGTAAACCTGCTGCACAGCTTTTACTTAATGAAAACTGTACTGTAACTATCTGCCATTCAAGAACAAAAAATCTTCAAGAGGTATGTAAAAGAGCTGACATACTTGTAGCTGCTATTGGGAAACCTAAATTTATAAATGAAAACTTTATAAAAGAAGGGGCTATAGTAATTGATGTTGGAACTTCTTCGGTAGATGGTAAAATATGTGGTGATGTTGACTTTGAAAAGGTTATTGAAAAAGCTTCCTTTGTTACACCAGTACCAGGAGGCGTTGGAGCATTAACTACAACATTACTAATAAAAAATGCTTGTGAGGCTTTGAAGAAAAATGAAAATTAAAACGCTAACAGTTGGTGAAGTTAATAATTATTTAAAAAGAATACTTGATAATGACTTTATACTTAACAATCTCTCTGTAAAAGGGGAGATTTCTAATTTAAAATATCATAGCAGCGGACATATATACTTTTCACTTAAAGATTCTATGAGTAAATTGAATTGTGTTATGTTTAGAAGTAATGCTGAAGATTTGAGTTTTAGACTAGAGGAAGGTATGAGCGTTATAGCTAAAGGCAGAGCTTCCGTTTACACAGCAAATGGGAGCTTTCAATTATATTGTGAAGAATTAGAAAAGGAAGGCATAGGAGAGCTTTATAAAAAATTTGAAAATCTAAAAAAGAAGCTTGGAGAAGAAGGATATTTTGATGAAAGTCAAAAAAAATATATTCCAACTATGCCAAAGAGAATAGGAATTATAACATCAGAGACAGGAGCAGCTATAAGGGATATAATAAATGTATCTAGAAGAAGAAATAAATTAGTGGACTTAGTTATATATCCAGCAAAAGTTCAAGGAAATGGAGCTTATAGAGAAGTTATTTCAGGAATAGAGTATTTTAATATGAAGGAAAGCGTAGATGTTATTATAATTGGAAGAGGAGGAGGATCTATAGAGGAACTTTGGAATTTTAATGAAGAAGAATTAGCATATGCTATATTTGATTCTAAGATTCCTATAATTTCAGCTGTAGGTCATGAAGTAGATTTTACTATATCAGATTTTGTATCAGACTTAAGAGCTGCTACACCTTCTCAAGGAGCAGAGATGGCTGTTCCATTAGAAAGTAGTATATATGAAAACTTAGAAAACTTAGAAAAAGATCTTCATAATATGATTATAGATAGAATAAATAGGGAAAAATCAAGATTAGAATCATTAAATAAGATACTAGGTTTAAATTCTCCTAAAAATAAAATTTTAAATAATTATATACTAATTGACAACTTAAAAGATAAACTAGATAAAAATATCTTAAATAAAATAGATATGGAGAAAGTAAAATTAAGAGGATTTAATAATCTTCTTATGGCTCATAATCCTATTAACTTATTAAACCGTGGATATGCTATAATAGAGGATGATATGAAAAATGTTATTACTTCTATAGAGCAACTTAAAAAGAATGATAATATTACAATAAATCTTAAAGATGGTAGTGTAAAAGGTAAATTTAAAACTCTAGATTAGGAGGTTTAAAATGGCTAAGAAAGAAAGCTATGAAGAAATGTTAAATAAGCTTCAAGATGTATTAAGTTCGTTAGAAAGTGATGAATTAAGTTTAGAAGCATCTATGAAAGTCTATGAAGATGGTGTAAAGCTTGTAAATAAACTTTTTAAAACATTAAATACTTTTGAAGGTAAGTTATCTATTGTAAAAGATAATAAAGAAGTGGAGTTTGAAAGTGAAGATGAAATTAAGTGATTATAAAAAAGAAATAGAACAATATTTTGATAACTATTTTAAGGATAAAGGCACTTATAATAAAAAAATTTATGAAGCAGCAGCTTACAGCGTAGAGGTTGGAGGGAAAAGAATACGTCCTGCTCTAATGCTAATGACTTATAGGCTTTATAAAAAGGATTATAAAAAGATAATGCAAATGGCAGCTGCTATAGAAATGATTCATACTTATTCTTTAATTCATGATGATCTTCCTGCTATGGATAATGACGATTTGAGAAGAGGAAAACCTACAAATCATAAAGTTTTTGGTGAATCTATAGCTGTTTTAGCTGGTGATGCATTATTAAATGAAGCAATGGTAGAAATGATTAAGTTTTCAATGGAAAATGGAAAAAGTTCATTAAGAGCAACTAAAGAAATAGCAGTTGCAGCTGGGGCAGAAGGAATGATAGCAGGTCAGGTTGTAGATATTTTAAGTGAAGATAAAGAAAGTATTAGTGAAGATGAATTAAGATATATGCATATTAAAAAAACTGGAGAGCTTATTAGAACATCCATTACTGCTGGGGCAATATTAGCTGAAGCTTCAGAAGATGATATAAAGAAACTTAGTGAGTTTGGCTATAAATTAGGATTAGCATTTCAAATTAAAGATGATATTCTTGACATTGAAGGAAGTACAGAAAAACTCGGAAAAAGAGTTAAAAAAGATAAAGATATGAATAAGTGTAATTTTATATCTGTTTATGGAATAGAAAAATGTAAAGAAATGTGTGAAGAATTAAGTAAAGAAAGTATAAAGCTGCTTGATAGCCTTCAGGTTGAAGCACCTGAATTGAGAAATTTGACAATAGAATTGTTAAATAGGGATAATTAGATAAAGGAAATGATAAAATGAAAAGTATTTTGGATAATGTTAATTTTCCGGAAGATATTGATAAACTGAGTTATGATGAACTTGAAACCTTAAGTGATGAAATAAGAGAGTTTCTTATTAATAAAGTTTCTAAAACTGGAGGCCACCTAGCTTCTAATTTAGGAGTAGTAGAACTTACTATAAGTTTATTTAGAAGTTTTGATTTTAATAAAGATAAAATAATTTGGGATGTTGGCCATCAAAGTTACATACATAAGATTTTAACAGGAAGAAAAGATAATTTCGATAAACTTAGGAAAAAAGATGGAATGAGTGGGTTCCCTAAGAGAAAAGAAAGTAAGTATGATTTCTTTGATACAGGACATAGCAGTACATCTATATCAGCAGCAGTTGGAATGGCAAGAGCACGTGATTTAAAAAATGAAGATTATAAAGTTGTAGCAGTTATTGGGGATGGAGCATTGACAGGTGGTATGGCATTAGAAGCATTAAATGATGTTGGTTTTAAGAAAACTAATATGATAATTATATTAAATGATAATGCAATGTCTATAGGTAAAAATGTAGGAGGACTTTCTAAATATTTAAGCAATTTAAGGTCAAAACCAGGGTATAATAAAATAAAAACAGATATCCATTCAACCTTAGATACAACAAAAATAGGAAAGTCTGTTGCAAATTCTTTATCAAGAGTTAAAGATAGTATTAAACAGCTTGTAGTACCATCTATGTTATTTGAAGATATGGGAGTAAAATATCTTGGACCTATCGATGGGCATGATATACCAACTATGATAGAAGTATTTAATAATGCTAAAAATATAAAGGGTCCTGTACTTATACATACAATAACTAAAAAAGGGAAAGGATATGAAAAGGCTGAAAAAAATCCAGGAAAATATCATGGAATATCACCTTTTGACTTAGAAAGTGGTGAGCCATACACTCCAAGTAAAAATAGCTACTCTAAAGCTTTTGGAGAGGCAATGGTTAAAATAGCTGATGAAAACAAGGATGTTGTTGCGATTTCAGCAGCTATGATAGATGGAACTGGACTTAGAGAGTTTGCAACTAAGTATCCTAAAAGAATATTTGATGTGGGAATTGCAGAGCAGCATGCAGTAACTTTATCTGCAGGAATGGCATGTAGTGGACTTAAACCAGTATTTGCAGTATATTCAACTTTTCTTCAAAGAGCATATGATCAAGTACTACATGATGTATGTATTCAAAAACTTCCAGTAGTATTTGCTGTAGATAGAGCAGGTATTGTTGGAGAAGATGGAGAAACTCATCAAGGAATTATGGATATATCTTTTTTATCAATGATACCTAATATGACTATACTATCGCCTAAATGTATAAGGGAAGTAGAACCTCTTTTAAGGTGGTCTTTTAATAAGGGTACCCCTGTTGCTATAAGATATCCAAGAGGTGGAGATGAAATTGAAAACCTTAAACCTATAAAAGAAGTTGTAGAAGGAAAGTGGGAAAATTTAAGCAATGGAGAAAATATTGCTATAATAGCCACGGGAAAAATGGTTCAACATGCTTTAAAGGCAGATAAAATTTTAAAAGAAAAGGGTATAAATGTATCAATAATTAATGCTACATTTATTAAACCTTTAGATGAAGAAATGCTAAAGACCTTATCTGATAAAAAATATAATATAGTTACAGTAGAAGATAATATAGTAAAAGGTGGTTTTGGATCATCTATACTTGAATGTTTGAATAAGTTAGATTATAAAGGAAGAGCAAAGATATTAGGATATAAAGATGAATTTGTGGAACAAGGTAAGATAAGTTTATTATATGAGGAATATGGAATAGATGCAGAAGGAATAGCTGCATCAGTATTAGAATTAATAAAAAAGGAGTAAATTATGGCAGAAAAGAAGCAGAGATTAGACGTATTATTAGTTGAAAAGGGCATAATTTCTTCAAGGGAAAATGCAAAAGCTTGTATAATGGCAGGACAGGTGTTTGTTGATGGTAAGAGAGTTGATAAAGCTGGAGAAAAGGTTCCTGTAGATGCAGAAATTGAATACAAGGGACATAAGATTCCTTATGTAAGTAGAGGTGGACTAAAACTTGAAAAGGCTATGAAAACATGGCCTATATCCTTAGAAGGTAAGACATGTATGGATATTGGTGCCTCTACAGGAGGATTTACAGATTGTATGCTTCAGAATGGTGCAAAAAAAGTATATTCTGTAGATGTAGGATATGGACAGTTTGCATGGAAACTAAGAACTGATGAAAGAGTTGTATGTATGGAAAGAACGAACATACGTTATGTAACACCTGAAGATATAGGAGAATCTATAGATTTTGCATCAATAGATGTTTCTTTCATATCACTAAAAAAGATAATGCCAGCAACACTAAATCTTTTATCAGATAAAGGTGAAGTTGTGGCACTTATTAAACCTCAATTTGAAGCAGGACGTGAAAAAATAGGTAAAAAAGGTGTTGTAAGGGATATATCAGTACATAAAGAAGTTGTTTATGGAATAGTAGATTTCCTTTTAGAACAAAATATTGTTGTTCTAGGAGTAGCATACTCACCAATTAAGGGACCAGAAGGAAATATAGAATATCTTGTTTATTTTACAAAGGATAGAACAAGAGAAACAGAGTTTAATAGAGAATATATTGATCAAATGGTTGAAAATTCACATAAGGAGATATAATAATTAGGGGGACGCCATGAAAAGAATTGGAATTGCAATTAATCCAACAAAAGATAACGACGATAAAATATTGAACATGGTAATAAATAAGTTTAAAGAGAATTTTTCTTTAGAAGAAATTAAAGTATTTAATTCTTATGAAGCATGTAATCAAAATTTTGATAATCTAGACTTACTTGTTGTATTAGGGGGAGACGGTACATTATTAAATGTAGCTAGAGAGACTTGTGATAAGACAACTGTACCTATATTTGGGATTAATATAGGTAATTTAGGTTTTTTATCAAGTATAGAAATTTCAGATATTGATAAAGCTATGGAAAAGATAAAAAATGAAGAATATAAAATTGACAGCAGAATGCTTTTACATTGTCATTCAGGTGAAGATGATGATGTAAGAATAGATAATGCATTAAATGATATAGTCCTATCTAGAGGAGTTTTATCTAGAATGGTTAAGTTTGAGATATTTGTTGATGATAAATTGTATTCCACATTTAAAGGGGATGGGCTTATAGTAGCAACACCTACAGGATCTACAGCTTATTCATTTTCTGCAGGAGGTCCATTTATTTATCCTAATTTAGATCTTATTACCTTAACGCCAATATGTCCTCATATTAAGAGTATGCCTACAATAGTTTTAAATGGAAATAGTAAAATAGAAATAATTCCTGAAAACGGTGAAGAAGAAATATATCTTACAATTGATGGGCAAAAGGCTACAAAGATAAAAGACAGAGTGCCAGTAAAAATAAGGCGAGCTAGAAAGCACACTCAAGTACTTTTATTTGATGATTATGATTATTTTAAGGTATTAAGGGCAAAACTTTTAAATAATTCTAGTGAATAGGCGGTGTTATAACCTTGAAGTCTAAAAGACATATAAAGATTTTAGAAATAATAAGACAAAAAAATATTGAAACGCAAGAAGAACTTGCAGATGAATTAAGAAAAGCTGGTTTTGAAGTAACTCAGGCAACTGTATCAAGAGATATTAAAGATTTAAAACTTGTTAAAATGCAGTCTGTTTTAGGCAAATACGGATATTCAGCTCCTAAAATAGAAGAGGATCATCTTTCTGCAAAGTTAATAAAAGTTCTACAAACATTAACTGTTTCAGTTGAAAATGTTGATAAAATGGTAATTGTAAAAACTACAGTGGCAGGTGCAGGACCTGTAGCAGAAGCAATAGACGGTTTTGAATTTGAAGAAATAGCTGGAACTATAGCTGGTGAAAATACTATATTTATCATGGTAAGAACTTTAGAAGCAGCAGAAGAACTTGTACTAAAGATCAGAAGTTACATTTCCTAAAGATAAGGTGGTATAAATGGATGTTAGTACAATTAAATATTAAAAATTTTGCATTAATTGAAGAGATAACAGTAGAATTTGGAGAAGGGTTTAATATATTATCAGGTGAAACTGGAGCAGGTAAGTCTATACTTATTGATGCAATTGATTATGTTCTTGGAGGTAAGTTTTCTAAAGATTTAATTAGAACAGGGAAAGATAGAACCTTTGTGGAGGCAGTATTTTCTTTGGATAATAGTAATGTTAATAGTGTTTTAGATGATTTAGATATAGAATATGATGATATGCTTATTATATCAAGAGAAACTTTACTAAGTGGAAAAAGTGTAATTAAGGTTAATGGTAAAAGCCTTATAGTTTCTCAATTAAAAAAAATTCGTGAAAAAATATTAGATATCCATGGGCAGCATCAAAATCAAAACTTACTTCAAAGAGCTAGTCATATAATTTACTTAGATGATTACATAGGTGATGAAATAATTAAGCCATTAAGTGACTTTACATCTCTTAAAGATGAATTAAATATTATTAAAGAAAAAATCAATAAAATTCAAGGAAGTGAAGATAAGGAAAAACTTATAGATTATACTAAGTTTCAAATTGATGATATAGAAAAAGGTAAGCTTAGAATAGGTGAAGAAGAAGAGCTTAAAGAAGAATATAACGTTCTTTCTAATGCTGAAAAAATAAATAAAGCCCTTCAAATTAGTTATGGTCTTATAGATGGAAGAGATGATGGAAATTCTATTTTAGAATCTTTATCAAAAGTTATAGGAGAATGTTCATCAATAGGAGAGCATTTAGATAAGTTAAAAGAAAAAACAGAAATGCTTGAGGGAGCTTATTACACTATTCAAGAAGTATGCAGAGATATAAGAGATATTGCAGATGAAGTTGTATATGATGAAGACAGGCTGTCGAAAATCAATGAGAGAATATATGAAATAAGCAGTTATAAAAAGAAATATGGCCCAACAGTTGAAGATATACTTAATTATTATAGTGAATTAAAATCGAAATATGATGAACTTGTTAATTCAGAAGAAATTCTTAGAAAGCTTAGAGAAGAAGAAAATGAAGTATTAAAGAATATGAAAGAAGTTGGAGAAAAACTTCATAATGTTAGATGTAAATATACTTCTTCTTTAGAAGAGAGAATTTTAAAAGAGTTATCTTATGTAGGTCTTGAAAAATCACGAATGGAAATAGAAGTAAATTTCACAGATGAAGTTAAAGAGAGAGGCTTTGATGAGGTATGTATTAAAATATCAACCAATCCTGGAGAACCATTAAAGCCTTTAGAAAAAGTGTTATCTGGTGGAGAACTTTCAAGAATTATGCTTGCATTTAAGTGTGTATTTGCTGATAAGGACCAGATATCAACATTAATTTTTGATGAAATAGATACAGGAATAAGTGGTGAAGTAGGACAAAGAGTTGGAGAAAAAATGTACCAAGTTTCCTTAGGACATCAGGTTTTATGTATAACCCATCTTCCTCAGATAGCTATACTTTCAGATCAGCATTATTTTGTTTCTAAAGCAGTAATTGATAATAAAACTTTTACAAAAATAGAATTATTATCAACTGGAGAGAAAATAAAACAAGTTGCAAGTATGCTTGGTGGAAGAGAAGTTACAGAGGCAACATTAGAAAATGTAAGAGAGATGCTTAAGTTTTCTGAAGAGAAAAAAGAAGAAATAAAATCACATTTATAAAATGTGGTTTTATTTTTTTTTGCTAAAAATTTTTGTCTTTAATAGAAAACATAATATAGCATATATATCCTTAACAATGGGAAACTTAAATTTAGAAGTAAAGGAGGAGATGAAATGAAAAAAAGAGCATTAAAAATAATAAGTTTATTTGTGACTCCTATATTAATTTTGGCACTATATACATGTCTATCTATAAAAGATGTGCCAGACTGCATTTATACAGAAAATGAAATGCAAGTTATAGCTACTCTTAAAGATGTCTCGCCTTTAACAGATATAAAATATAAAAATTCTAAATTAAAACTAAATTTTTTAGGTGTATTTCCTATTAAATCAATAAGCCTAAAAAAAATGACTGACATAGAGGTTATACCTGGAGGAAATAGTGTTGGTGTAAAATTATCTTCAGAAGGTGTTTTAGTTGTTGGACATTCTAATGTGAAAATAAACAATGAAGTAAAAGAAAGTCCAGGTAAATGTGCTGGAATAGAAATTGGAGATATAATAACAGAAGTTAACGGAAAAAAAGTTGAAACTTCAAGTCAGCTTATAGAAAATGTAAGAAGTTCAGAAAAAGAAATAATAGATATAAACATCATTAGAGATGGAAAAAAGTTAAAAAAAGAAGTTAACTTAATTAAAGAAAATAATAATGAATATAAAATTGGATTATGGGTTAGAGACTCAACTGCTGGTGTTGGGACTATGACTTTTTATGATGAGAAAAGTGGTAAATTTGGTGCTCTTGGTCACCCTGTGACAGATGGAGAAACTAATGAACCTTTTGCAATAAAGGAAGGGGATTTACTTAAATCATCTATAATTAGTGTAAGAAAAGGGGAAAAAGGTTCGCCAGGAGAACTTAGGGGAATTTTTGAGGAAGAAGAAAGTCCTATAGGAAAAATAGAGAAAAATACTCAGTGTGGCATATTTGGCGAAGGTAATAAAAATGTTTGTAGTTACCTTGACAAAAATTCAATACATGTTGCCTCAAGAGATGAAATAGTTTTGGGAAATGCATATATAATAACAACAGTTGATGAAGAAGGTCCTAAGGAATATTCAATAGAAATAGTTAAGCTTTTTCAACAAGATGAACCAGGTCCTAAAAGTATGGTAATTAAAATAACAGATGAAGAACTCTTAAATAAAACTGGAGGTATAGTTCAAGGCATGAGTGGAAGTCCTATAATACAGAATGATAAAATAATAGGAGCAGTAACCCATGTTCTTATAAACAAACCTGATGTTGGTTATGGAATATATATTGACTGGATGCTTGAAGATATAGGGCTATTGGATTAATATAAAAGATCAATATAAAAGATTATGTAGTTAAATAGAAGGTTCTATATAATCTTTTATATTTTATAAAAGCACTCAAAAATGTAAATTTAGCATGGTACAATAAGTTTAAAAAGGAAAAAAACATATATATGTTAGAAAAGAAAAAAACTTTATAAATCTATTTACGAATAATAAATAATAGTGTATAATTTACAAATAGTGGAAGAAATAAAGTACAAAAGGGTTTCTACATTAAAAGAAATACTATCATTAAATTGTGTAATATGCTATTATGAATAAAAAAAAGAATACCTACAAATATTTTTTGCAGAAGGAATTCTTTTTCATTTGTCGAATATATTTTATTGTAGTGTTATGTATGCGTATTATGATGTTTTAAAATTTAAATATTACTACTTATGATAGTAAATATTGGATAAAGGGGAGAAATACATGGAAGATTCAAAAATATCAGTACTTATAGCTGATGATAACAAGGAATTCTGTAGCATATTAAATGATTATTTATTAAATCAAAAAGATATAATAGTTACAGGAATAGCAAAGGATGGCAGAGAAGCTTTAGAACTTATTGAAGAAAGACAGCCAGATTTAGTAGTATTAGATATAATAATGCCTCATTTAGATGGTCTAGGTGTCTTAGAAAGACTAAATAGCATGACATTAGAAAAAATGCCAAGAGTTATAGTATTATCTGCTGTTGGACAAGATAAAATTACTCAACAGGCAATTACTCTAGGTGCAGACTATTATGTAGTTAAACCTTTTGATATGGATATCTTTACAAAAAGAATTAGAGAAATGTTTAGTACAGTTGAAGCACCAGAAGTTGTTGCGCAAAAAACTACACAGATGCCAATTATTCAAAGAGAAGCAGCAGCAACTAGCAGAGGTCCTGTTGATTTAGAAACAGAGATAACAAGTATTATACATGAAGTTGGAGTTCCAGCTCACATTAAAGGATATATGTATTTAAGAGAAGCCATAACTATGGTAGTAAACGATATGGAATTATTATCAGCTGTTACTAAAGAGCTTTATCCTTCAATAGCTAAGAAGTACAATACAACTGCTTCAAGAGTTGAAAGAGCTATAAGACATGCTATAGAAGTGGCTTGGGGAAGAGGCCAGATAGAAGCTATTAATAAATTATTTGGATATACTGTTCATGGAGATAAAGGTAAGCCAACAAACTCTGAGTTTATAGCAATTATTGCTGATAAATTAAGACTTAAGAATAAAGTATCATAAAGCTATTTTTTAGCTTTTAAGCATGTAAGCTTTACAGAGAAAGGTATATCAGACAAATATAATTTACAATAATAAATATATGAATGTTAAATAAGGTGGCATTTAATTGGTTAATATAATTAATTAGATGATGCCTTATTTTTTGTTGTATTACTTAATGATAGATATCTTAATAATCTTATAGCACCTTAAAATTATCATTTTTATTCATAATATAGCTATTTTTTAATGGTAATATTTTCGTAAAATCATATATACATTAATAATGATAGCATGTTTATGAAAGAGATGATTATATAAATTATTATGAAGGTATATATGAAATAACTAATTCAATTGACTTTTTAAAAATACGTAATGGAAAAAGAGAGTTTTATGGAGGAAATCAAGAATGGTTCCAGGATAAAATATTAAGAAAGGTAGGATGTAGTATAGTTACAGCTGCTAATATAACTGCATATATAGCTAAAACCATTAATAATACAACTTTGTACAATTATAAAGATATGAGCAAAAATAATTTTACTTCTCATATGGATGCCATATAAAATTTTTTAAAACCAGATCCTAAAAGTGGAGTTACTTCAATATCCTATTTTAATAATAAGGTCTTAGAGTTTTCAGAAAGTAGAGGTGTTAAATTAAAAGAAAATTTTATGACTAATAATGAGAGTTTTGAAAAAAACAAAGATTTTATTAAAAGGGCTTTAGTCAAGGACAAGCCTTTAGCATTTATTATGCTAAATAATAATGTTTTAAAGGAATTTGAATGGCATTGGATGACTGTTACCAAGTTATTTGAAATTGAAGATAGGACTTATTTGAATTTTTCTAGCTGGGGTGAAAGACGAGTATTCAAATTAGAGGATGTATATAACTATAGTTCTTTTTGTGCATTTTCTTATTTTGATTTTTAATATTATCAGGTGTGGGCTATATATGAAAAAACCTTTTACTTAAAAAAATAGTAAAAGGTTTTTTTGATATTAAAAAGGGATTTTCTATATTTAAAATTATATTTTATATGACGATTTATAACAATTTACTTATCTTAAATATGTTTAATTTAGCTTTAGAAAAGATGAAGAGGTATTTTTAGGTATTTTAAGAATAAATAATAACTTTTAATGATAAAAAATATACGTCAAAAATCGATTAAAGTATTTATACTTATTATTAAAATTTGTAAGTAAATAAATGAATTTTGTTGGTATAAATGTTTTTTTATAAACATTCTAGGGTGGTTGTAAAATCTTATTTGAGTTTAATACATAAAAATAGTCATAAAACAATGATACGTGGATTTCTTTTGCATTGGTATATACTTTACAATTTAACTGGAAATGTTGTGGGATTTAATGGTAAATATTTACTTTGATTCATAAAAATGTAATGAGTCTTGGCTGTATTTTAAATATGTTGTTTTTGGTTGATACTCAAAGTAGATAATTTGATTTATATAAAAAAATAAGTTTATTTAGTTTCATAAAATATATTTTAAATTTATACAGCCAATATATTGGAGGAGTGGGGAATATGATAAATAAGGAAAATGGAATTGAATATGAAGTTATAGAAGCTAAAAAGAAAAGTGATGTAAATTTAGTATTTGTACATGGAACTGGCTGTAATAAGAAGTTTTTAAGAGCAATTGCTGAATTATTTGAAGATTATAATTGCTATTTGATGGATTTACCTGGCCACGGAAATTCTGATCATACAGGGTATACTATTGATAATTACATAAAAGCTATTAAGTATATGGCAGAAAAATTATCTAATGTAGTATTAGTAGGTCACTCTTTAGGTGGAACTTTGGTAGCAAAGACTGCATCTTTAAATTTAAAATCAGTTATTGGAGCAGTTATATTAAATTCAGGAGCAAGTTATCCTGATCTTACTGGTAATATTTACAAAGGTGCCCATGAAGGAAAATTAAATATGGAAGCATTCCTTGATATTTGTGGTCATGCAGATAATGAAGATGTTTTAGCTGCTTTTAAGAGTATGGAGCCTAATGGAATAAATATTATAGATTTACTTATAGATCAAGTGATAGATGTTTCAGATGATATGAAAAATATAAAAATACCAACTTTAATAATTGGAGGGGCAGCAGAGGTATTAGTTGTTCCTGAAAATGTAGAAAGACTTCATAGTTTAATTAAAACTTCAGAACTAATTATGTTACCAGAAGGAAGACATATGATATGTATAAAAGAAAAGCATAAAACCAAACAATTAATATGTGACTTTATTAAAAAAAATTTTCTAAAGAATAAGTAAGGGATTATGTCTAAATATAATTAGTAAAGACCAGCTAATAATAGTCAAGTAAATTTTAAAAAATAATATTTTTTAAAAAAGGGTATAGCAAACAAACCATTTGTAAAACACGAATGGTTACAAAAAATGTAAATCAATTAAGCGGCACTATTTTGAGAAGTATTTTCTAAAAACATTTGTTTATGTATTTTAGGATTTCGTAACTCAAATGGAGTTTGGTTTCGAAGTACTGCAAAGATATAATTTATTAATTTGTGCATTATAGCAACTAAAGCAACTTTAGCTTTTTTACCTTGCAAATTAAC
>NZ_FPBY01000189.1 GCF_900116755.1 Clostridium sp. DSM 8431 | reverse complement strand
TTTAAATAGCTATTGAAAAAAATTTAATCTAAGGTTTCTTTTTTAAGTCTCTTATTGCTAAGTTGACGACATTGGGCGCACAAATAAAGCAGATATAATATATAAATTATACCTGCTTTTTACATTATCTTACTACTTCAACATCCATGTTTAACTTCTCTCCATTAATTGTTGTTTCTGTATAGCTTCTAGAAGCATCTCCATATACAACATCAACAGTCAAAGTTTCTTTCTTTATTGTGTCTTCAAATTTCTTAACAACGTCTAATAACATGTCATTATTTGCTACATAAAGAGTTATCTTATCTGCAACTTCAAATCCTTTTTCTTTTCTCATGTTTTGGATCTTAGAAATCATTTCTCTTACGTGTCCTTCTTCTCTTAACTCATCAGTTATATGAGTATCAAGAACAACTCCGATTTCACCTTCACCTGCGAAAGCATATCCTTCTAGACCTTGCATTGTTACAAGAATGTTTTCAGAATTTAATTCTATTTCAGTTCCGTTAGCATCTATAACTTCTACTCCGCCTGCTTTAAGCTTTTGAGCTAATTCCATTTGGTTCTTTTCTGAAATAGCTTTTCTAATAGCTGGTATAAGCTTACCATAAGTTCTACCTAATACAGGTAAGTTTGGCTTAAGTTCAAAGTTAACATGCTCTGAAAGGTCAGCACCAAAATCTATATCCTTAATATTTAACTCATCAGTTATTATGTCTCCATAATATTCTGGAAGTGATGCAGTTGAAACTAAGATTTTAGAAAGTGGCTGTCTATTCTTGATATTAGCACCATTTCTAGCACTTCTTCCCAACTTAACTATTGTGTAAGCTAAATCCATTTCCTTTTCAAGTTCCTTATTTATAGCTGTTTCATCAACTACTGGCCATGTACATAAGTGAACACTTTCAGGAGCTTCATTATCTAAGTTAACAACTAAGTTTTGATAAATTTCTTCTGTTATGAATGGTACAAATGGAGCTGAAATCTTTGATAATGTAACAAGTACTCTGTATAAAGTTACATAAGCACCAATCTTATCGTCAGTTAATTCTTGTGACCAATATCTAGCTCTATTTCTTCTTACATACCAGTTAGATAATTCATCAGTAAATGATTCTATTGCAAGAGCAGCATTTGTAATGTCATAAGCATCTAACTTTTCATCTACAGTCTTAACTAATGTATTTAACTTAGACATTATCCATTTATCCATTACATTTTCTGATTTGAAATCTTTGTATTCTAATGGATTAAATTTATCTATTTCTGCATAAAGTACATAGAATGAATATACGTTCCATAATGTACTTAAGAATTTTCTTTGAGATTCTGCAACATCATCAATTGAGAATCTAGTTGGAAGCCATGGAGCACTAGCAGTGTAGAAATGCCATCTTGTAGCATCTGCACCTTGTGAAGCTAATACTTCAAATGGATCTACAACGTTACCCTTAGATTTAGACATCTTTAAGCCCTTCTTATCAAGAACGTGACCTAAAACTATACAGTTTTCAAATGGGTTTCTATCAAATACTGCAGTTGAAATTGCAAGTAATGTATAGAACCATCCTCTAGTTTGATCAACAGCTTCTGATATAAATTGAGCTGGGTAGTTTTGTTCAAATAATTCTTTATTTTCAAATGGATAGTGGAATTGAGCAAATGGCATTGATCCTGAATCAAACCAACAGTCAATAACTTCCTTAGTTCTAGTCATTTCTTTTCCACAGTGTGGACAATTTAAATGAACATTATCAATGTATGGTTTATGAAGTTCTATATCATCTGGAACATTGATTCCTTTTTCTTTAAGTTCTTCAATGCTTCCTATACATTCTTTATGTCCGCATTCACATTCCCATATTGGAAGTGGAGTTCCCCAATATCTATCTCTTGAAATACCCCAGTCAATAACATTTTCAAGGAATTTACCAAATCTACCTGTTCTAATGTTATCAGGATACCAGTTAATCTTATTGTTGTTTTCTAGAAGTTTATCTCTTAGAGATGACATTCTAACAAACCAGCTTTCCTTTGGATAGTAAAGAAGTGGTGTGTCACATCTCCAGCAGTGTGGATATGAGTGCATATGTCTTTCTGCTTTGAATAACTTATTGTTTTCTTCTAGCCATTTACAAATGCTTTCATCACATTTCTTAACGAATTTACCTGCCCATGGAGTAACTTCATCTACGAATTTACCTTCTTTATCAACTAAGTTAACAAAAGTAATTCCGTTTTGTTTTGCAACTAAGCTATCGTCTTCACCATATGCTGGTGCTATATGAACTACACCAGTACCATCTGTTAAAGTAACGTAATCACCATGAATTACTTCAAATGCTTTACCTTCAACTTTAGCGAATGGCATTAATTGTTCATACTTAGTTCCAAGAAGTTCAGTTCCCTTGAATTCTTTAACTATTTCATAATCTTCACCAAGAACTTTATCTGCTAAATCTTTAGCTAATACATAAACTTCATCACCAACTTTAGCTTCGATATATGTGTAAGCTTTGTTTATACATAAAGCTAAGTTTGATGGTAATGTCCAAGGAGTTGTTGTCCAAGCTAATATATACTTGTTGTCTTCTCCTACAACTTTGAATTTAGCTATAGCAGTTAAATCCTTAACATCTTTATATCCTTGTGCAACTTCGTGTGAAGAAAGAGCAGTTCCACATCTTGGACAGTAAGGCATAACTTTGTGACCTTCATATAAAAGTCCCTTATCCCACATTTGTTTTAATGCCCACCATACAGATTCGATGTATGGATTGTGGTAAGTTACATATGGATGTTCCATATCAACCCAATAACCAATTTGTTCAGTCATCTTTTCCCACATGCTAACATATGTGAAAACACTGTCTTTACATTCTTTAACGAATTTTTCTACCCCGTATTCTTCAATTTGTTCCTTACCTGAAATTCCCAATTTCTTTTCAATTTCAAGTTCAACTGGAAGTCCATGTGTATCCCATCCAGCTTTTCTTATTACTTTATATCCCTTCATTACCTTGTATCTTGGGATAATATCTTTCATAACTCTTGTTAAGATATGACCAACATGTGGTTTACCATTAGCTGTTGGAGGTCCATCATAGAAAGTGAAATATTCACCATCTTGATTCATATCAAAGTTCTTTTTAATAACATTATGTGCTTTCCAATAATCAGCAACTTCGTGTTCCATGCCAACAAAGCCTTTTGAAAGTTCAACTTTTTTGTACATTTAAGATACTCCTCTCTATCCTTGTATGATTAATTTCTTTTGATTTTACTACTTTTATAAAAAATAAAAAAACCTCATCCAAAAGGACGAAGTTATAATTCGCTATACCACCCATGGTAATACGTCTTTATATTAAAGTAGACGCTTCTTTCAAGTACTTTCATACTATATTCTTTAACGCAGAAATACGAGAAAACCTACTTAAGTAACCCTTGTTCAGCTTCTAACTCCTAGGTGATTTTCGTTAAGATTACCTGTAGTTTTTCACCAACCAACTACTCTCTTAAAGATAAATTCTTAATTACTTTTCCTAATCATAGCTTCTATTAAAATATTATATATCATTATTTCAATATTTGTCAATTCAATCACTTTAATATTATATTATTTTTCTTAATTATCATCATGTATTTATTAGCATAAAAAGATAGATAACTAATGTTTAATCATCTATCTTTTGTTGTTTTTCACACATTTAGTATTATTAAACAATAATGTCTATCAATTAACATTGACTTGTTTTTAAATAGTGTTTTAATGTAAATATGGATAGTTTATATCTATCCGCTCCCCTTATTTTTAATTGTATTTGTAAATAGTACATAAAAATAACATTAATAAAACCAATCCTTTTGAGCATTTGGCTCTTAAGGAAAATCCCAATAACTTATTGTTTAGGCGATTATATCTCCCAGCCAACCTATTCACCGTAGGTTGGCTATTTTTTGTATTTATGAATACCACAGGTTTGACCTGTGGTTCTAAAAAGCTTTTAGCTATGAGTAGAAAATAATAATACCTCCGTTGTAAAATAATAGTAGGTTTGCCGACCACAATTAAATTACAAGGAGGTGTGTCCATAATGGACAATAGTAGTTTAGCACATAGCAAATGGAATTGTAAATATCATATAGTGTTTGCACCTAAGTATAGAAGACAAATAATATACGGAAAAATCAAGGCGGACATAGGAAGAATTTTGAGAAAGTTATGTGAAAACAAAGGAGTAGAAATTATCGAAGCAAATGCATGTAAAGATCATATACATATGCTTGTAAGTATTCCGCCTAAATTGAGTGTAGCTCAATTTATGGGATACTTAAAAAGGAAAAGTTCCTTGATGATTTTTGATAGACATACAAATTTGAAATATAAATATGGAAACAGACAGTTCTGGTGCAAAGGGTATTATGTAGATAATGTCGGTAGAAATAAGAAGGTAATCGAAGAATATATAAAAAATCAAATATAAGAAGATTTAGCATATGAACAATTAAGTTTAAAAGAATATGTAGACCCGTTTACGGGTGAACCAGTAAAAAAGGCAAAAAATAAAGCACCTTTTAGGTGCAGCCGGTAAAGGCGATGCGGTTGGCAAACCGTTCAATGTGCGAGTAGCACCCGCAAGTAACAAAGGCTTCTAGCCGCAGTGCAAACCACCCGTTTTACGGGTGGTCATGATTTATAATTAATTATTAAAAGCATCATAAATTGCTTTTATTCCTGCTTCAAAATCATCATTTTCGATTCCTACTAATATATTCATTTCTGATGATCCTTGATCAATCATTCTTATATTTACGTTTGCAGAACTTAATGCTTTAAATAACTTAGCTGCAACACCTTTTTGCTTAGCCATTCTCTTACCTACTGTTGCTATAAGTGCCATATTAGGATGAACAACTATTGAATCTGGATCACATGTTCTCTTAATTTCTTCAACAACCTTATCTCTCTTATTCTTAAGTTCGCTATCAGAAATTACAAGACAAACAGTATCAATACCTGAAGGCATATTTTCAAAAGAAATATTATTCATCTCTAATATAGAAAGTAATTTTCTACAGAAGCCAAGTTCTGAATTCATCATAGCCTTTTCTATTGAAATAACAGTAAAGTCTTTCTTTCCTGCTATACCTGTTATAGTTTTGCATTCTTTTTCATTTATATCTTGAACAATGAAAGTACCTTTATCTTCTGGTCTATTTGTGTTCTTTATGTTTATTGGAATTCCAACAGCTCTTACAGGGAATATTGCATCTTCATGAAGTACTGAAGCTCCCATATATGATAATTCCCTTAATTCTTTATATGTAATTTGATCTATTGCCTTTGGATTTTGAACGATTCTTGGATCTGCCATTAAGAAGCCTGAAACATCTGTCCAGTTTTCATAAAGATCTGCATTAACGCTAGCTGCAACTAATGCACCAGTTACATCTGAACCACCTCTAGAGAAAGTTACAATATTCCCTTCAGTATCAGCCCCATAAAATCCTGGAATAACTGCATTTGGTGTTTCGCTTAAAACTTTTTTTAATGCTTCATCTGTTTTTTCTGAATTTAAAGTCCCATCTTCATCAAAAACAATAACTTTTTTAGCATCAACAAATTCATATCCTAAGTATTCAGCTAATATTAATCCATTTAAATATTCTCCTCTACTTGCTGCATAATCTTTAGATGCACCATCTTCAAGGTCTTTCTTTACAATTTCTAAATGTTTTTTAATATCAAAATTTAATTCTAGTTCTTCTACAATTTGAGTATACCTATCTTCAACATATTTAAATACATCATCTAAAGATATACCTGTTTCAACATGTGTATGACAAAGATATAAAAGATCTGTTATTTTAGTATCTTTCTTATGCCTCTTTCCTGGTGCTGATGGAACTACATATTTTCTTGCTTCATCAGCCACAATAATATTCTTCACCTTTTTAAATTGAGAAGAATCTGCTAAAGAACTCCCCCCAAATTTTGTAACCACTGTTTTCATTTTAATTTGCCCCCATATTATAAAAGTTTTATAATGATAATTCTACCAATTTTTAAGATATTTTCAATAGTTTTTATATATTTTTCTATTTTAGATTTTATCATCTTTTTGAGTAAATAAAAACTTATTATATATATAAATATAAATATTTTATTGTTATAATCTTAATGAGTCTTTTTGAAAGGAGGAAGTCTATAGTTAATAAAAAAAGTGTACAAATGTGTTTAAAAATGTTAATATGTACCCGAGAGGTGAGATTAACATGAATAAACATATAACTAATTATAAACCTAAAGACTTTGCAG